>NZ_JAAQWK010000011.1:0-246963 GCF_012985445.1 Pseudomonas sp. WS 5532 | reverse complement strand
CGGATTTATTTGTAAAAAAAAGCCCAAACCAAGGTCGGGCTTTGGCACATCAGCAGTAGGTATCTAGACAATTATTGACGGTGGCCACCTATTCTGTGGCAAGCCCGCCTCGCCACAACAGCCCGCTCAGAACAGATGTTGCCTTTAGCTACTCAGCTATAGGGCATTAGCCCAGGTTGTGGCCCTGATCCTGAATGATTGCATCATCCAAGGCTTCCAACAGTGCCTTACGCACCTTCAACTTGGTGTGTTTGTGGGCGTTCATATTGATCTTCTTCAGCTGCCGCGCCGCTTCCAGGGCCGCTGCGTGCAACTCCTCCGGCGCCACCACCTTATCCAGGAAGCCAGCGCCCAACGCGCCCTGCGGATCAAACATCTCGGCATTGATCACCGAGCGATGAAACGCCGATTTACGCAGACGATCCCGCGCCAACTCGATACCGGCGTGGTGCATGGTCATGCCGATCGCCACTTCGTTCAGGCCAATGCTGAACGGGCCTTCCACGCCAATCCGGTAATCCGCCGACAACAGCAGGAACGCACCCTTGGCCACCGCATGCCCAGGGCACGCCACAATCACCGGGAACGGGTGCGACAACAGGCGCCGCGCCAACGTCGAACCCGATGTCACCAGGCCAATGGCTTCTTTAGGCCCAGCGGTCATCACCTTCAAATCATAACCACCCGACAGAATCCCCGGCGTGCCGGTGATGATCACCACCGCCCGATCCTTCTCGGCCTGATCCAGCGCAGCGTTGAACTCAGCAACCACTGCCGGAGAAATGGCGTTTACCTTGCCGTTGCTCAAGGTCAGGGTCGCGATACCGTCTTCGAGGTGGTAGGCAATCAACTCACTCATGACGCGGTTCCTTGTAGGAATTGTTATAGATAGGCTGTTAATAGAAGCGCATGCGCAGACGTTACCCACCACGCCCGCCCCGGTAAAGCGCCGTGACTGACTACACAGTCAGACTTTTCCCGCATTCCCAAGGGTAGACGGTCCGCAGCAAGGCACAGCCGCCGCGCCAGACACCCGCAACCGATGCCCAAGAATGGCAGATTCACCACCCCTCACCGAGCGAGTCCCGGCATAACCGTCTAAGCGCATGAAAATTCTGAAAAAAACCTTTGCCATCAGAAAGGCTTTCGACTACATTAGCGCGCCTCGACAGACTGAACTGGTTTGACGAGATACGGTGAAGTGTCCGAGTGGCTTAAGGAGCACGCCTGGAAAGTGTGTATACAAGAAATTGTATCGAGAGTTCGAATCTCTCCTTCACCGCCACATTCTACAAACACAAACCCCTGATTTTCCTAGTGAAAGTCGGGGGTTTGTGGTTTTTGGCGTCCAAAAAATAGCCCCATGGGGCCGTCATGGGACTAGTGCGCATTTTTGGTGTGTTTTTTGTTCGCGAGATGCATTGCATCTCTGCGCCGTTGATTGGGTATGCGGTTGGCTAACTTTGGCAGGTAGCTGCAACTCAATGGTGTCAATCAAAGCAAAGGCGATTCATTGCCATACCTAATCTCCTCCCTTATTTGATTCTCTGTGCTGTGCATCCAGCGGAGGGATTGATCCGTATGTCCTCTTGAGGGCTCGAGTGCGATGAGTATCCGAGATCATCAAGCGATGCAGTGCGATGAGCGGTTCAGGCATTTCTTGATCCGAACCATCATTCCTGCCAAGGACAGCTACGATCATGATAGGACCACAGTCAGGTACTGCCATGAACGCCACGGATGACGCTCATTTTTTGGACCGCCTATTGCGCGGAGAACAAGACGCATATCGTGATTTGGTGTGCACGCATCAGGGCGCAATGAGGGCCATAGCTTATGGAATCGTGGGGCCGCGCCATGCGGACGATGTAGTGCAAGATGCATGGCTTGCGATTGTGAGAGGCATGGGGAAATTTCAGAGACGATCCAGCTTAAAAACCTGGATGCTAAGGATCACGTCGAATACGGCGAAATGTAGATACAAAGCTCGGCGCAGTGAATCGAACTGTATCCCATGTACCTCTTGGGTTGAAGGAAGAAGCGTTTTATTTGTAGATGATCTTTCCTACACTTCGCCTGGGGCGTTGCATGAAGATAGCCCCGAAGCACTTCTGAGCGAATCCGAGCTATATGCTCGAATTAACGTTGCTCTTGAGGCGCTACCGGATCTGCAAAGAAGCGTGTTGATACTGAGAGAGCGCTCTGGATTGGAGCTGGATGAAATTTCTACGCTCCTCGGAATATCGCTGACTAACGTAAGAGTGCTTTTGCACCGAGCGCGTTTAAAGGTTTTTTCGGCAATTGCGGAGTACCAGTCTGTTTTTGATATGTGAGCATCATGGTGATTTCCCAACTGCCTGGATGTTGGCACTCGAAAAATGGTACTGAGATTTCCACTGGAGGTCTGCCATGGCGACTGTAAAAACTGCACTCGTTCTCGCAGGTGGCGGTAGCCTCGGTGCGGTTCAGGTTGGAATGTTGCAAGCTCTTGTGGACGACGGCATTAGATTCGATCTGGTGGTCGGCGCATCTGTCGGGGCCATCAATGGTGCGTATTTCGCAGCCAGGCCGAATGCGCAGGGGATCGCTGAGCTCGCTGACTTCTGGCGGGGTTTGCGAAAGGCGGATGTGTTTCCATTTTCTGTAATCGACACCCTGACGGCAATATTGCGACGTCGTGGATATCTTCTACGCGCTTCAGCGTTACAACACCTGGTGCGCCGGTCGCTGCCGGTGAAATTGATCGAAGATACTGAGTTGCCTTTGTATATCGTCACCACCAATCTGCTCAGCGGTGCTGAAGAGTTACTTTCCAGTGGCAGTGCTGAACAGGCCTTACTCGCCAGTGCAGCAATCCCGCTGGTGTTTCCACCCGTCCGAATAAGTAACAAACTCTTAATTGACGGTGGCGTGGCTAGCAACACACCTATTGCCAGTGCAATCTCACTAGGGGCCACTCGTGTTGTTGTGGTACCAACTGGTTTCGGTTGTGCCTGCCCTAATCCGCCGATCGGGCTCGTTGCATTAGCCTTGCACACACTCAATTTAATGAGCATGCGTCAACTGGTACGTGATATTGAGTTGTACGCTCCGCGGGCGTCTATTCACGTTGTTGCGCCGTTGTGCCCATTAAATGCTTCGGTATTCGATTTCAGCCAAACAGATCAGCTCCTAAAGCGCGCTTACCAGTCGACCCAAACGTGGATTGAGGAAGGTGGGTTAATTCGCACTGGTGTGCCGGATTCGTTACAGGCTCACACCCACACCCAGATATAGGTAAATAGCCCGGGTTTCTAGAAGCGATCGGTCGGTTTCGATTGGCCGATTGCGACGGTTCACGAAAGTTAGATTGAAAGCGAAATTAGAATAACGCCACTTATATAAAACAGGCCCCCACATCGAAGCCAAGTGTGGGGGGCTTTTTTGTGAGGGTGGATACCAGATCCGGTATGGCTGGTATACCAATCCCACCTCAACTGGCTAACACTGAAAAACGGGACGGATTTATTCAATCGCTCACTTCTCTTGGTGGGCCAGTAAGAAAGTGCTTACACCGCTTCGTGGATCAACACAGGGGTGGCCTGCTCGCCACAATAAAGTGACCTCTTAACTGCCTGATATTAGCTGGACACGACCGGTTTATTTCGCAATAAATGTGCAGTTTTTGCACAGATATTGTTCATTCCTGTGTGTATTTCAAACATGAAAGCCCCCCTTAAACTCGACGCCACTCACCCCGTTACGGTTTAAGGAAACGCACAAATGATCAACCCCTCTCAGCAGACCATCCGCGCAATGTCTGGCGCAACACCCGTCACCCAGCTTGACCCAGCCACCACCGCACTGCTGGTCATCGATTTCCAGAACGAATATTTCAACGGCAAGATGCCGATCCCCGAAGGTGCGGCCGCGCTGCATAACGCCCAGTGCCTGGTCGAATTCGCCGACCAGCACAAGATCCCGGTCATTCACATCCAGCACATCGCGCCAGCCGGTTCTGCAGTGTTTGCCCAGGACGGCAACACCGTCGATTTCCACCCACTGATGCAGCCGCGCGCTCAAGACACACTGGTGCAGAAGACCAGCGTCAGCGTGTTCGCCAGCACTGACCTGCACAACCAACTTCAGCACCAGGGCATCCGTACCCTGATCATCTGCGGCCTGATGACTCACGCCTGTGTCGCGGGTGCGGCCCGTGATGGTGCGGCATTGGGCTACGCCATTGTGGTTGCTAGCGATGCTTCGGCGACCCGGGCAATCACCCGTGCCAACGGTGAGTCGGTGACCCAGGACCAACTGCACGCCTCGGCACTCGCTGAGATTGAAGACACTTTTGGTGACGTGCTGACCACGTCCCAGGTCGTCGGCTTGTCTGTGCGCTAACGGTCGGCCTTTCAGCACCCTAATTCAACTCGTCAAACAGGACTGCATCATGACTTGCACATTCGCCACTCCATCGAGCCGCCTTCTGCCCAAGTTGCTCAAGTCAGCCGTCATCGGCCTGGGCTTGATGATGGGCCTCGGCCAGTTTGCTGTCGCCGCCGCAGCACCGGCTAACCCACACCCGACCATTCGCGCCATGTTCGGTGCCAAGCCGGCTGACAAACTGGATGCCAAGACCACCGCACTGTTGGTGATCGACTTCCAGAATGAGTACTACACCGGCCGCATGCCGATCCCGGATGGCATGAAAGCCCTGGAAAACACTCAGCGCCTGATTGCCTTCGCAGACAAGGAGCACATCCAGGTGATCCACGTGCAGCACATCGCCCCAAATGGCGCCGCAGTGTTTGCCAAAGATGGCAAGACCGTGGATTTCCATCCGCTGATGAAGCCGCGCCCACAAGATAAGGTGATTCAGAAAACCACCGTCAGCGTGTTCGCCAGCACCGATATTGATGCCCAGCTGAAGAAAGCCGGGATCAAGACGCTGATCATTTCCGGCCTCATGACCCACGCCTGTGTCGCCGCTGCAGCCCGCGACGCCACGCCGTTGGGCTACGACGTTGTGGTAGCATCCGACGCTACGGCAACCCGCGCCATCACTCGCGCCAATGGGCGTTCGGTGACCAAAGACCAACTGCATGACTCGGCGCTGGCCGAGATCGAAGACACCTTCGGTTCAGTGCTGACCACCGCGCAAATCGTCGCCTTGCCGGTTCACTGATCAGCCTGATCACTCATTGGAGTAACGCCCGCTTCATGAATCAGCTATCTGCCATGCGCGCCTTTCGGTGCATTGTCGAGGCCAAGGGCTTCTCTGCTGCGGCAGAGCGGCTGAACACTACCCACTCGACGATTTCACGGCAGTTGCAGCAGCTGGAACTTGAACTGGGCGTTCAGTTGATCAACCGCAATACCCGACGTTTCAGCCTGACCGGGCCTGGGGAGCAGTACTTCGCAGCCTGTGTCGATATTCTTGACCGCCTCGATGCGGCTACCCAGGCCATGGCACAGGGGCATCAGCGCCCCGAAGGCCTGTTGCGGGTCAGTGTGCCGCTGGTGGTGGGCACGCTGGACTTGCCGCATTGGCTGCCGGGGTTCCAGAAGCGTTATCCCGATATCGAACTTGAACTGTGCTGCGACGACAGATTCGTTGACCTGGTGGCCGAGGGCTTTGATGTCGCCATCCGCATCGCCAGCGCGTTGGGTGATACCACGCTGATCGCCCGCACCTTGACTGTTTCAAAACGCGTGCTGGTGGCGTCGCCTGCCTACATCCACACCCACGGTTTACCGCGCACCGCCCAGGAACTCGACGAGCACCGCTTGCTGAGGTTTGTCGGGGAGGCGTCAGACTGGCAACTCACCTCGGCCCGTGGTGCAACCGTGAGCGTCACGCCCAAAGGCCAATTCAAGACCAACACCATCACTGCCTTGCACGCCGCCACACTGGCCGGCGCAGGCATCGGCTGCTTCACGCATGCGACGGTGCGCAACAACCTGGCGCAAGGGCAACTGGTGCCCATCCTGCCCAACTACTCGATGGGCGAGTGGCGTTATTACGCGCTGTACCCGCAATCCCGGCACTTGGCGCCCAAGGTCAGGGCGTTTGTGGATTACATGGCGGATTTTTACCAGGTGGATGCTAAAGCCGCCGTCTGAGAAAGGAAAAGGACAGATTTATTTGAGTCTTGTCACGGGCTCCATGCGAGGCAATTAAACCCCTGATTTCGGGAGAGACCAGGGGTTTTGTGATCTCTGGAGTTTGAAAGCTGCCGTTTCTAGATCACGCGCCGGGTACATCCATGCGTCGGCCTATGACGTCCAGCAAATCGCAGCCGTCGCGTAACGGGATTGAGCACAGCAGGGCAAAATCACTGAGAACAACGGCATCACTACTGATCTCGCTGCGCAGTGCAAGGTTCTCAAGGACTTGGGTGACGGCACGCAGCCGAAAACTCGCGGCGTCGAGGAGAATTTCCAGGGGGACGGTGGTATCGACAAAAAGGGCAGGGGTGGCGCTGTCGTTGCTGGTGAGGGCTATGTATTGGTTCATGCGTTAAGTCCGTTCACTTAGAGGAATATGAGCCACGCATTTGTCGCCAAACAAAAGGTGGCCGCTGTACGCAGGTTGGCGAACCGGTATAAGAACGGACAAAGACCGGCAGACCCGAAGGTCTCCCACGCACAGCAGCCGTTGAGCAGCTTATTGCGTGCAGGCGCATCCCGCAAATCTGCCGGGAGACTTCTGCCGTCTTAATAGTCGAGTCGCCAAACCCGTTCGCCCTGTGGGCGACCGAGTGACTATAGGCTCGACGATTTTGAAGTGCGAGGCCGACGCTTCTGAACGGTTTGTAGGACGTTGCCTGGATTGCTGGGCATGGGCAGTCCTACCTACGAACCCTGCAACCTCGGGAGTGGCAAATCGAGTAAACGTTTGAAATTACAATTGTGCTAGGGAAATTTTTTCTCTAGCGTCCGTCTCCATGGCGACCCTTCGCAGTGAACGAAGCTGGAAATAAAAATCTATCCCGACGACCACGCGCCGCCGCATTTTCACGTGCAGACGCCGGATGGCGAGTCGCTGGCTCAGATAGAAGGGCTTGTTGTGCTCGGTACAGGGGCAGAAACAAAGGCCTTGAAAGCCGCCCTGCTTTGGGCAAAAGCTCATATCGCGGATCTCAAGCGCGTATGGGATGAACAAAACCGGAGGAACTGACTTATGACCAGCAAGCTTCGCATCTCTGCTGTGCAACCAGTTGCCGGCAAGCATGCCTTACAGATCGAATGGAATAACGGCAAGCGGCATACCGTTGATCTTCTCGATCATATAAATGCCTTTCCGATCCTCAAACCTCTTCTGGATTTGGCTCGATTCGGCCAAGTACAAGTCGGTGAGTGGGGGTTTGATGTGACGTGGGGTAACGACCTCGAATTGTCAGCTGTTACGCTGCACCGTCTAGCATTGGAGCAATCCGGTGAGGTGATGCTGACACAGGATTTCCGGCAGTGGATGCTCAGTAACAACCTGTCCCTTTCCGCAGCGGCTGTGGAGTTGGGGTTCTCTCGCAGGACCATCACCGCCTATAGCAGCGGCGCTGCTTTGATTCCCAAGCATGTGGGGCTGGCGTGCAAGGGCTGGGAGTACGAGCATAAAGGTTACAAGGGACGCTACGCCTGAACGTAACCGTATTTCGCTAAAAGGGCGGCCAATCGAGCCGCCCTAATACATTTTGTGAACTGCCGGCCCTCAATGCCGATGCCGATGATGCACATCCGGAAAATGCGCATGGCTATGCCGCATCACACTATGAACGTGCACATGGCTATGCGGCTGCGCCGGGTCCCACTCAAACCCGTGCTCATGCTGATGATGTTCATCATGCACATGCCGATGCCCATGTTCCGTCGCTTCATGCAGATGCTCATGGGCATGCCGCTCCGTCAGGTGCAGCCACACGCCCACGGCCATCAGCGCGGATGCAATCCAGAACGCCACCGTTACCGATTCCCCAAACATCAGCAGGGCAACAGCCGCGCCGAGGAACGGCGCCGTCGAGAAGTAAGCGCCCGTGCGTGCACTGCCCAACCCGCGTAACGCCAGCACAAACATGACCAGGCTGATGCCATACCCCAAAAACCCAACCAACAAGATCGGCGCCAGCTGTGCCACACCCGGTATCTGCGCGCCGAGGTAAAGCGCCAGGCTGCTATTCACCAGCCCGGCAATCAACCCTTTGGCTCCGGCGATAAACAGCGCGTCCGAGGCCGAGACCTTGCGCGTCAGGTTGTTATCAATCCCCCAGCACAAACAAGCTACCGCCACGGCGAGCGGCCCGGTCCAGTCGTGGCTGGCGCCGCCGCCGTCGGACCATGACAACACCACGCCGCCCAGCACGATCGCGAGCATGCCGAGGACGATGCGGCGGTCGGCGTTTTCTCTGAACACCAGCCAGGCGATCACGGCAGTCAGCACCGATTCAAGGTTGAGCATCAGGGAGGCGGTCGCGCCGGCGGTGCGCGTGAGGCCGAACATCAAGGCAACCGGGCCGAGGATGCCACCGAAGGCGATGGCGCCGAGCAGCCAGGGCCATTCAGCACGGGTCAGCCCGCTGGGTTTCCAGCCGCGATCACGGATAAGGCGCACGCAGGCCAGGCCTAGACCGCTGCCGAGGTAGAGCAGGCCGGCGAGCAGTACGGGCGAAAGGTTCAGGCCGAGGCTTTTGGCGAGCGGCGTGCTGGCGCCGAACAGGGCAGCAGCGGCGAGTGCGTAGAGAATACTGAGGTTCATGGGCCGTCCTCGAATGGTTGGCCCATGATACGTCGCTTGCCAGGGTCTGCGCCCTGACAACTTGATACTTACTGCGCGGTTTTCAGCTTGATCACATCACCCGAAATCTTGGTGGTGTAACCATTCAGTACCCAGGCCCAGAACCATTTTTCCTGCACTTGGGTGTTGATCAGCGCGTCGCCGCCTTTGGCCTTGATGGCGGCATCCTGGGCGCGCACGAAGCGGTTGTTCTGGCCGATCGGGATGACGCCGAGCAACATGATGCCGGTGGCACTGCCTTCACTGTGGCCCAAAACGGTGTATTGGCTGCTGTCGTACTGCGGGGATTTGATGGCGGTGCCGGTGCAGCCTGCGAGGGTGAAACCGAGAACAGCTGCTGCAACTACTTTACTGACGTACTTCACTGTGAAACTCCATGGACTGACCCTCGGGATTCAATTCTCGAGGGGGCGCTACTTTAATTCCTGCATTGGCAGATTGAAATCAATTACCCGGATGTTTCATTTTCACACCTGCACGTAAACCCACGCTGTAAGACCCGAAGCCAACGCCACGGACACGCGCTTATAGTCCGACACCTCATACGCATCCGCTGCCGCCAGTTCCTGCTCGTTAATCTGAAAGACCATGCCTTCAACGCTGGCAGCCTTTTCCTCGGTGCGCGCGACAATCGGGTGATGGGTCTTGCCGCTGGTGGCGAGCACTTGCGGGTCGGTAATTTCTATCCAGCTTTGCGCATAGCCGAGCATGGCGTCGTGATGGCCGACCAGTTCCCGGCCGAAGTTGGCGAGTTGCACGGCTTTGTCCTGCAAGGTGCCGTAGGAAAACAGCAGCACGGGAAATTGGGTGGAGCGTTCCATGGATGTTCCTTAAGCGAGTAGGTCTTCGTAAAAAGCGCCGTAGGGCTTGCTCGGGTGGGCGATCTGGATTTCCAGAATCCACAGCCCGGCATTCGGGTAATGCTCGAAATCGCCCAGGTCGCCGCCGCGATGGATGGCATGGGGGAAGTCGCTGACGCGGTGGCCTTTGATGTCGAGGTTCAAACGCCAGCCCATGGCTTGGGCTTGCTCTTGGGCGTAGCGGTAAAGCTCAAGGCCCGCCACGTGGTCATTTTTCCAGCGTGATTGTACGCGGTCGAACAGTGCCTTGGCGGCGTTGGCGCAGGCGATCATGTCCGCGTCGTTGCCAACGGTGAAGGTGGCACCGGCGTCGCCTTCATGGCCTTGCCACACGGCGCCCATGTCGATGAGGAAGATATCGTTTTCAGCCAGCACCGGGTCGCCTTCGGAGCGTTGGTTGAAAGCCTTGAGGGTGTTGGCGCCGAAACGCACCAGCAGCGGGTGCCAGATGCGTTGCATATCGAGCTCAGTGAGTACCTGTTTGCCCAGCTCGCGAGCCTCGGATTCAAGCATGCCGGGGCGGATGCGTTGGGCGAGGTGTTCGATGGCTTGCCAGGTCATGGCTTGGGCGTAGCGCATGGCGTCGATGCTGTAGGCGGCGCCCACGGCTTCTTTGGGTTGTGCAGTCACCGGTGTTCCCTCGCAGTCAGGCTGTGCTGGTCGTTATGCGTTTTACTATATAGCGATGCCGAGATGGAACCCAACCGTTAAAACACCACAGATCAAATGTGGGAGCTGGCTTGCCTGCGATGGCGGTGGTTCAGCAAACAGTGATGTTGCCTGACCCACCGCCATCGCAGGCAAGCCAGCTCCCACATGCTGTCAGAGGTGCAGCCAGGCCAGGCTACCCAGCACCATCGCCACTCCACCTGCGGTGTAGGACAGGCGCTTGAGCCACTCTTTACGCGTCAACAACGTAATCGCCGCCAACGAAATCGCGATCTGAATCGCGGTCATTGCCTGTGCCCAGCGGTGATGCTGGTGCAGTGCCTCTTCGGATTTCTGGTCCCATTCCTTGGATGTCGCCTCAAGCTTCTCGGCCTGTTTGCGCACCTCCTCCTTCTGGCCCTTGTAGCGCTCGATTTCGTCCTTGTAATGCGCGGCATCTACACCCGGAATATGCGTGGCCAGCTCCGCCAGGTTCTGGCGGCTGGATTTGGCCTGGTAGTAGTTCCACTGGTTGGCGGCTTCGGTCTTGATGATGGCGGCGTTGTTCTTGTCCATGGCCGCTTCGCTTTCGGTGGAGCCGGCCTGGTAGCTGAGCATGGCACCCAGGGTGGCCATCAACGCGGTCATTACGGCGATGCGGCTGGCGAAATTGTCACCGCGCCCGTGCGCATGTTCGGTGGTGTGTTCGATGTGTTTTTCGTGGGGGCTGGGGACTTCGAAGGCTTCGGACATGGGGGCGTCTATGAAGGGACTGAGGGAGACTGATTCTTTACCAGTGAAGCTGTCTCAATCCTGTACGTAACGCTGCAAACCTTGCACCAGCGCGTCGAATGTCACCCGGCAGCGCGGGCTGTTGCGCAGGTCTTCGTGCATGGTCACCCAGGTGTCCAATTTGAGCGCAAAGCCATCGGGCAGTACTCGGCGCAAACGCGGGTCGCGCTTGGCCAGTTGCACCTGGCAGCCGCCGATACCGGCACCGGCGCGGATCAGCGCCAATTGCGCCAGGTCGCTGTCGCTGCTGATGGCGAAGGCGCTGCGTTCAAAGCCCTTGATCGCCAGGCTGCGGATAAACGCGTTTTCCTGGTCGAAGCCGATCACTGAATGGCCAGCCAGGTCTTGCATCTGCAAAGGGACGCCCTGCAGTTGCAGGTAATCGTCGCGGGCGTGCAGTCCCACTTCGATCAGGCCGACGCGCTGCGCCAGCAGTTGCTCCTGGCTGGGGCGGACCATGCGCACGGCGATGTCGGCCTCCAATTGCAGCAGGTCGCTGAGGCGGTTGGTCAGCACCAGTTCAACCCGCAAGTGCGGGTGCTCGCGGCGCAATTGGGTGATGATCGGCGGCAGTACTTCCACGCCGACCACCTCGCTGGCCGACACCCGCACCACCCCGCGCACTTCATCGCCGTGGGCAGACGCGGCGCGCTCCAGGGCCGCGGCGGTGCGTTCCATGGTTTCGGCATGGGCGCGCAAGGTGTGGGCCACCGCCGTCGGCAACAGCCCGGCAGGCGAACGGGTAAACAGCACCACGCCCAGTTCGGCTTCGAGCGCAGCGATGTGCCGGCCCACCGTAGGCTGTGTGATACCGAGCTGCCGCGCGGCACCCGATAACGATCGCTCCTTGAGTACGCCAAGGAACGACCGGTAAAGCTCCCATCCAATAGTCGATGCCATGCATAAATGTATAGCGGCAGGATGGTCTTCGGCAATTTATCTATAGCAAGGCTGCACACACAATGGCCTCACCAACTAATGTAGGAGAAGGTCATGAGCAAGGTTCTGGTGCTGGGGGCAACCGGCGGGATCGGCGGTGAAGTGGCGCGGCAACTGCACGCGGCAGGCTGGGAGGTGTGTGCACTGACGCGGGATGTGGGCAAGGCGCGCCGCGCGAATGCCGACTTTTCCTGGATCGAGGGCGACGCGCTCAACCGTGATGAGGTACGCGCGGCGGCCCGTGGTTGTGCGGTGATCGTACATGCCGTCAACCCACCGGGTTACCGCAATTGGGCTGAGCTGGTCATGCCGATGATCGACAACAGCATTGCGGCGGCCATCGCCGAGGGCGCGACGATTGTGTTGCCGGGCACGGTCTACAACTTCGGGCCGGATGTGTTTCCGGTGCTGTATGAAGATTCGCCGCAGCACCCGCAAACGCGCAAGGGGGCTATCCGCGTACAACTCGAGCAGCGTCTGGAACAGGCGTCCCGCCGTGGCGCCCGTGTGTTGATTGTGCGCGCCGGGGATTTTTTCGGCGCTCGGGTGGCCAACAACTGGTTTGCCCAAGGCTTGATCAAGCCCGGTAAACCGGTACACGCCATCAGTTATCCGGGCGCACCGGGTGTGGCGCATCAATGGGCTTATTTGCCGGATGTGGCGCGCACCATGGTCGAGTTGCTTGAACGCCGGTCAACCCTGGAGGCTTTTGCGCGCTTTCATATGGCCGGGCATATGGACACGGATGGCACGCAGATGACCCAGGCGATCCAGCAGGTGGTGTTGCGCAGGACGGGCCAGCAACCACGCGTAGGTCGTTTCCCATGGTGGTTGCTGAAAGTGGCCGCGCCCTTTGTCGTCACCCTTCGCGAAATGCAGGAGATGCGTTACCTGTGGCAAACCCCATTGCGTCTGGATAACCAGCGCTTGGTCGCGGCTTTGGGGCGCGAGCCGCACACGCCGCTGGAGCAGGCGGTGGAAGCTACGTTGCTCGGTCTGGGGTGTTTGCCTGACGCTGTCTGATCAAGCGTACATACACCGCACTGTTGATCAGCAACACCACGGCGCCCAGCCCCAGTTGAATCTGTGGGGTCAGCCCGGCCGGGTAGATCAGCGTAAGAATGTAATGCTCGATAAAACCGCCGCCATAACCGTCCTGCCCGGCGAGGTGGCGCAGCATGTTCTCCCAGCGGGTCAGCGGGCAGGGCAGGTGGAACACTTCCACCGCCACGCCCCAGGCCGCGGCGGGCAGGTGCAGCCACATCACCGGCCGCCACTTGAGGGCCAGCAACCCGCCAAACAGCACGAACAGGATAAAACACAGGTGGAACAGCACCAGGCTGTCGGCGGCAATGCGATAGAGCATGAAGAGGTTCGCTTTTATCAGGGCTGGCGTTGAGTTTGCAGGTAGTCGATAAACACGCGCAGCTTTTTCGGTGTGTTGCTGCGGTTGAAGTCATACAAGTACAGCGCATTGTGGGCACCTTGAATAGCGCCGCAGGGTGGAGGGCCGCCAAGGTTGCTTACCTACGCTGTAGGCCGCTATTGTGCTGAAACCTTTTAGTCCTTCCCCAAGGTGCTGTTGCGATGAATGTACCGCGTACTCCAGTCGGTCCGATCAAGGCCGTGATTTTCGATATGGACGGGTTGTTGCTGGACACTGAAGGTATCTACACCGAAGTCACACAGATTATCGCCGAACGCTACGGCCGCACCTACGACTGGGGCATCAAGCAGCACATCATCGGCCGGGGCGCTCAGGACCTGGCTGAATATGTGGTGAAGGCGCTGGACTTGCCGATCACCCCGGCAGAGTTTCTGCTGATTCGCGAACCGCTGATGAGCGAGCGTTTCCCCAAAGCCCTGGGCATGCCGGGTGCCGAAGCGCTGGTGCGGCACCTGAAGGCGCACAATATCCCGATTGCCGTGGGCACCAGTTCGTCGCGCAATTCGTTTGGCCACAAGACCACCTTGCACCGTGAGTGGTTTGGCTTGTTCGGCACCATCGTCACGGCGGATGACCCAGAAGTGGGTGCCGCCAAACCCGCGCCGGATATCTTCCTCACTGCCGCCCGCCGCTTGGGTGTCGCGCCCGAGGATTGCCTGGTGTTCGAAGACTCGCCGTTTGGCGTGACCGCCGCCAAGGCCGCTAACATGACTGCCATCGCCGTGCCCGATGAGGCCATGGCCGACAGCAAGTACCAGCATGCCGACCAGATCATCCGCAAGCTGGCGGACTTCGACCTGGCGGCCTACGGCTTGCCACCAATGTCCTGACCCAACACGGTCAAAAAAATGTGGGAGCTGGCTTGCCTGCGATGGCGTCCTCAAGATCGCCATCGCAGGCAAGCCAGCTCCCACATTTGGTTATGCGCTGAAACCACCATCAATGGTCAAGCTCGCGCCCGTGATGTAACCCGCCTCCGGGCCAGCCAGATACGCCACGAAGCTGGCAATCTCCTCGACCTGCCCATACCGCCCAACCGCCATCAACCCAATCAAACTCGCTGCAAACTCACTGTCTGCCGGGTTCATATCGGTATCCACCGGCCCAGGCTGCACATTGTTTATGGTGATGCCACGCGGTCCCAGATCCCGTGCCAAGCCCTTGGTCAACCCCACCAGCGCCGCCTTGCTCATTGCATACGGCCCACCACCGCCAAACGGCATGCGCTCGGCATTGGTGCTGCCGATATTGATCACGCGGCCGCCTTCACCCATGTGTTTGGCCGCTTCCTGAGTGGCGATAAATACACTGCGCACATTGATCGTCAGGGTCTGGTCGAAGTCTTCCAGCTTGAAATCTTCCAGTGGCGCGATGGCCAGCACGCCGGCGTTGTTCACCAGGATATCCAGGCGCCCAAAGGCTTCGACGGTGGCGTTGACGGCGTTGCGAATCGCCGTGGCATCGGCACTGTCGGCCTGAATGGCCAAGGCTTTGCCGCCTGCGCTGATCACGCTGTTTTGCAGTGCCTCGGCCTTGGCGGCAGAGCTGACGTAGGTAAAAGCAACGGCTGCACCTTGCGCTGCCAGACGTTTGACGATGGCGGCGCCAATACCGCGGGAACCGCCCTGGATCAATGCAACTTTGCCGCTGAGATTGTGTGTGGTCATGTCGTTCTCCAAGTAGTTGATGGACCGAGTATCGGCCTCACCCACCCAAGCCGGTAGACCGTGATTGCTATAGTCTGTGTAAACCAAAAGTTTAGAGTGGTCGATATGGAGAGCTTTGGCAGTATCGAATGTTTTGTGCGCAGCGCCGAAGGTGGCAGCTTTGCCGAAGCCGCCCGGCATCTGAGTTTGACCCCGGCGGCAGTCGGTAAAAGCGTCGCGAAGCTGGAAGCACGCCTGGGTGTTCGGCTGTTTCAGCGTAGCACCCGGCGGCTGACGCTGACGGAAGCCGGCAAGCTGTTTCTCGAAGAAGTCAGCGCCAGTCTCACCACCATCCAGAATGCCGTGGCTAACTTGGCCAGCGCCGAAGGGCGGCCGGTGGGCACCTTGAAAGTCAGCATGGGCACGGTGGTGGGGTGTTTGTACATCGTGCCGTTGCTGGGCGAGTTTCTGAAGCGCTTCCCGGGTATCAGCCCCGACTGGCATTTTGATAACCGTCAGGTCGATCTGATTGGGCAGGGCTTTGACGCCGCACTGGGCGGTGGGTTTGAGCTGCCTCAGGGGGTGGTCGCACGCAAGCTCGCGCCGGCGCATCGAGTGCTGGTGGCCTCGCCCGATTACCTGACGGCACATGCGGAGGTTGTGCAGCCGGCAGACCTTGAGCACTGCGATGGCATCCTGATTCGTTCGCCACAAACCGGCCGTGTGCGTTCCTGGCAACTGACCGGTCGCCACGGCGAGCACGGCCCGTTGAACCTCAAGGCGCGCATGACCATGAGCGATTCCCAGGCGGCCTGCGTCGCGGCAGACCAGGGGTTGGGCATTGCGCTGGTGAGCATGCCGTTTGCCGTGCCTTGGCTGGCGAGCGGTAAATTGGTACGCGTACTGCCCGATTGGTATGTCGACGACGGCAACATCTCTATCTATTACGCTGAACACAAACTGCTGCCCGGCAAGACCCGAGCATTTGTCGACTTCATCATCGAGCAGTTTGCCGAGCAGAAGCTGGGGCAAGCATTCAGCGCGATTTGATCACTACCATCTACCGAGTCGCGGCCATCGTCTGTAGTAAGGCGCCCGTTGTGGCGAGCAGGCTTGCCCTGCGTTGGGCTGCGAAGCAGCCCCAAATCCAGGCGCTGAGTACTTTCAGAAGGAACTTCAGTGTGTTTACTGGGGCCGCTGCGCAGCCCAACGCAGGGCAAGCCTGCTCGCCACAGGAGAATATGGATGCCTTCAGCGGTGGCCTGGCCAGCCGATCACCTTCTTCGGCCGTGGTGTTGCGTAAGTCCTGATCTTCGACGTCGACAACCCCAGGCGCACCAGCGATTCGGCAATGGTTACCGCCGCCGTGACGCCATCCACCACCGGCACGCCGGTACGCTGGCGAATCTGCTCATCCAGCCCGGCCATGCCGCCGCAGCCCAGGCAGATCACTTCGGCCTTGTCGTCGCGAATGGCCAGCTCCGCCTCGCGCACGATGGCTTCCATGGCGGCCAGCGGGTCCTCTTCCAGCTCCAGCACCGCCATGCCGCTGGCGCGCACCGAGGCGCAGCGTTGATAGAGACCTGCGAGTTTCAGGCGGTCTTCGATCAACGGCACGGTGCGGTCCAGGGTGGTGACCACCGAATAGGCATGGCCCAGAAACATCGCCGTGCTGGCCGCCGCTTCGGTGATGTCTACCACCGGCACGTTGAGCAATTCCTGCAAGCCTTCACGGCCATGTTCGCCGTAGCCGGCCTGGATCACCGCATCAAACGGTTGGTCGTAGGCCATCACCCGGTCCATCACGGCGATGGCGGCCAGGTAGCTTTCAAAGTTGCCTTCCACCGATTCGGCGCCAAAGTACGGGGTAAGCCCGACGATTTCGGTGCCTGGTGAAGCCACAGCCCGCGCCTGCTGGGCGATGGTGTCGGTGATTGACGCGGTGGTGTTGACGTTGACCACGAGGATGCGCATGGAATGTCCTTGATTAATGACTGGCGTTATCGACTGCAATGCTTTCGCCGCTGACATCGGCGTAGAACGTTTGGCGCTTGGCGATCAGCAAGTACAACAGCCCTGCAATACCGGCGCCAAACAGCCAGGAAAACGGTGCGACGCTGGCAAAACCGGGTAACAGTGCCAGCAGAATGGCGATGATTGCCGCAGGAATAAACGCCGCGACCGCGCGTAAATTGACCCCACGGCTGTAGTAATAAACGCCATTCGGGTCTTCGCTATACAGTTGCAGTACATCCACCTGGCTTTTACGGATCAGCCAATAATCGACCATGATCACCCCATACAACGGCCCCAGCAGCGCACCCAGCCCGGAGAGGAAATACACGATCACCAGCGGGCTGTTGTAGAGGTTCCACGGCAGGATCAGCACCGCCACGGTGGCGCTGATCAGCCCGGCCCGCCGGAAGTTCAGGTACTTGGGCGCCAGGTTGCTGAGCACAAAGGCTGGCGCGACAAAGTTGGCCATGATGTTCACCGCCACGGTAACGATCAGGAACGCCAGGCAGCCGAGCACGAGAAAGAAGGTATTGGGGATGGCCGCAATGATTTCGGTCGGGCTTTCGATCACCCGGCCATTGAGCTGGAATTGCCCGCCGCAGAGCAACACGGTGATCGCGGCAAACACCAGGATATTTACCGGCAAACCCCAGAAGTTACCGACCAGGATGGTCTTGCGGCACGGCGAGGAGCGCGCGAAATCGCAAAAATTGAGGATCAGCGTGCCATAGATGCTCAGCCACAGCGCGCCACCGGCAAAGATGTTGCGCCACATCTCGCCGCCGCTCAAAGGCTCGCGGATCGACCAGGCAATATTGCCGCCGACCTGGAAGTACATCCAACCGGCCAGCGAAGCCACGGTCACCAGAATCACCGGCCCGGCGAAGGCTTCATAGCGGCGCACCATTTCCATGCCGTACGCCAGGATCGCCAGTTGCACAAACCAGATCGTGATGAAACACGCCCAACCCAAGGTCGACAGGCCGAGAATGGAGTTGTGGTCATAGTCGGAAAATCCTGGATGAATTGCCGACAGCAACACACGGAAAACCACCGAGGCCAGGTAGGTCTGGATACCAAACCAGGCAATCGCAATCACCGCACGGATCAACGCCGGGATCTGCGCACCATGGATGCCGAAACTGATACGACTGATCACCGGAAACGGCACGCCGGTTTTCTGGCCCATAAACCCCGACAAGTTCATGAAGAAATACACCAGCGCTGCGCCGATCCCCAGGGACAGCAGAATCTGCCAGCCGCCGAGGCCCAGCGCATACAGGCCGATGGCAAACGAATAGTTGGCGATGTTGTGCACGTCGTTGGTCCACAACGCGAAGATGCTGTAGCGCCCCCAGCGTCGTCCTTCGGCTTTGGTGGGGGCCAGGTCCTTGTTGTGCAGGCGCGGGCTGAGCACCAATGGGCCGGGGCTTGCGGCCTCGAGGTTCAGGGCGGAGGAGGGCAGATCCAGTGCGATGTCATTCGAGAGGCTTGTACGCATTCCGGCAGGCTCCGGCGCATCTGCAGGAACGCTGCAGATGGCAAAGTGTATGTATGTTTTGTATTTATTGTATACAAAGAGCAATTCACCTTAAGCCACATGCGTGCCAGTTTTGGGTCTATGAAAATCAGTGCTAATTTCGTTTTTATAGGTTTGTTAAATAAATTGCTGAATTAAAAGCAATATAAATTGACCGATTGAACAGGTATTTATTTTTTGTGGGGAGGCGCTTTATTTTAGAGGGAAGCAGCGTTAGGAAATGAGTGTTACGTTTTGGTGCGGGAGAATACGGATTGCACACATAAATGGCACTTATGGTTACATTAGTGTGTACATTTCTATGGGCTGCCCAAAACAAAATGTGGGAGCGGGCTTGCCCGCGAAGGCGGCCTCTCAGCCGACTTATAAGTGACTGATCCACCGCAATCGCGGGCAAGCCCGCTCCCACATTTTTACCGCGTCAGCCCTCAAGCCTTGCTGATGATATTCCCGGCATGCAGCCCGCATTCCTTCTGCGTGGCTTCTTCCCACCACCAGCGGCCTTCGCGCTCATGCTGGTTAGGCAATACCGGGCGGGTGCAGGGCTCGCAGCCGATGCTGATAAAACCGCGCTCATGCAGGCTGTTGTAGGGCAGCTCCAGCATGCGGATGTAGCCCCAGACTTCCTCGCTGGTCATCTGCGCCAGCGGGTTGAATTTGTACAGGGTGCGCTCCGGGGTGGAGAACGCTGTATCGATCTCCAGCGCCGCCACCTGGCTGCGGGTGCCGGGGCTCTGGTCGCGCCGTTGGCCGGTGGCCCAGGCGTTTACGCCGGACAGTTTGCGCCGCAGCGGTTCGATCTTGCGCACGCCGCAGCATTCACCATGGCCGTCTTTATAGAAGCTGAAAAGGCCCTTTTCCTTGACGAAGGGTTCCAGCTTGCTCTGGTCCGGCGAGATCAGCTCGATGTCGATTTTGTAGAAGTCGCGCACCTGCTCGATAAACCGGTAGGTCTCCGGGTGCAGACGGCCGGTGTCGAGGCTGAACACCTTGACGTTCTTGTTCAGCTTCCAAGCCATATCGACCAGCACCACATCCTCGGCACCGCTGAAGGAAATCCACAGGTCATCACCAAACTGGCTGAATGCCAGCTTGAGAATGTCCTGAGCGGATTTGTTGGCATAAGTCGCGGCGAGTTCAGCGACGTCGAAGGCTTGGTTCATCAGGACGGTTCCTACAGGTCAGTGGCGCTGAGCGCTCTATAGGGGAGTGATGGTATCAAAATCCGCTCTGCGTTGCGGCGCCGCGCTTGAATCGCTAGAGTTCGGCAGTCCTTTTGCTCGCTCAACTAACAACATCCAATAGGAGTGTCTTGTGGAAATTGCCTGTCTCGACCTGGAAGGGGTACTGGTTCCGGAAATCTGGATCGCCTTCGCCGAAAAAACCGGTATTGAATCCCTGCGGGCAACCACCCGTGACATTCCCGATTACGACGTGTTGATGAAGCAGCGTCTGCGCATTCTTGACGAGCATGGCCTCAAACTCGCCGATATCCAGGAAGTAATCGCGACCCTCAAGCCGCTGGACGGCGCCATCGAGTTCGTCAACTGGTTGCGCGAACGCTTCCAGGTGGTGATTCTGTCGGACACCTTCTACGAATTCTCCCAGCCGTTGATGCGCCAGTTGGGTTTCCCGACCTTGTTGTGCCACCGCCTGATCACTGATGAAAATGATCGAGTGGTGAGCTATCAACTGCGTCAGAAAGACCCTAAGCGCCAATCCGTGCTGGCGTTCAAGACCCTTTACTACCGCGTGATCGCCGCTGGCGATTCCTACAACGACACCACGATGCTGGGTGAAGCTGACCGTGGGATTCTGTTCCATGCGCCAGAAAACGTGATTCGCGAGTTCCCGCAGTTCCCGGCGGTGCATACCTTTGAGGACTTGAAGAAAGCGTTCATCAAAGCGTCGAATCGGCAGTTGAGCCTGTAAGTGACTCAGTGCTGTTGATGGCCCCATCGCAGGCAAGCCAGCTCCCACACTGAATGCGGTCAACCTGTGGGAGTTGGCTTGCCTGCGATGAGGCCCGTGCGGCCACTGCCTAAACCCCGGCCAGTAACCGCTCATATGGAATGCTCAAGCCTTCATGCAGCCGCTTGATCATCGACAGGCTCAGCTTGCGCTTGTGGTTCAGCACCTCTGACACCCGCCCACTGGTGCCGATAAAGGGCTCCAGATCACGGGCAGTCATGCCTAATTGCTCCATGCGAAATCTGATCGCCTCCACTGGGTCCGAAGGCGGCATGGGAAAGTGTTCCGCCTCGTATTTCTCAATAAGCACGGCAAGAATTTCCAGCTCGTCACCCTCTGGCGAGCCAATGTCCGCGCCCCAGAGCTGCTCCACACGCACAAGCGCAGCGGTCAGGTCTTCCTGGGAATGAATAGGTTTGATGTTCATCACACGGTCTCCGCGTTTATCTGGTCGTACTGCATATGGGTTCCCACGAAACGCACGAACCCCAGCTGTCGTTGATAGTCGATCGCCATGATCACTCGATACTTGTTGCCGCCCACGTTGAAAACAACTCTGCCGCCCTTGAGAATGCTCGCCGTTCCAAGCTCTGCCTTGAGTGCCTGTGGCGTTGTGTAAGTGGTCCTCTCCATATGGCGATACAGTTCGACCAGCGGTGTTTTGGCATCGGTATGAGCGCGATGGCTTTCCCAGAATGTCCTTAAGGTAGAGAGGGCGATTATCCGCATCGCTGCGCCCTCCCAATTTGGGAGATATTAGGTGGGGTTCGTGTGAGATGCAATCCCGGAAATAATTTCTGACGAGTAGGCATTCGCTTCATGTGATCCTTCACAGGTGGCGGGTGGACGGTCTGAGCCGGACGCTATCCGCCCGCTCATACTGCGTCCACAGCCGTTCTGATTCAGGTTTTTTCTGTCACTGGGCGCCGCGTACGAGCGCCAGGAAAGGCGGGGTGCTACAGGTTTTCCAAAGTGTGTAACAAGACCCGCACCTTGGTCAGTGACTCTTGATACTCCGCCTCCCACTCCGAATCCGCCACGATCCCGCCACCGCCCCAGCAGTTCACGTGCCCATCCTTGACCAGCAAACTGCGGATGGCGATGGAGCTGTCCATCTCGCCGCGTACATCCAGATACACCAGCGAGCCGCAGTACAACCCGCGTCGGGTCGGCTCCAGCTCATCGATGATCTGCATTGCGCGAATCTTCGGCGCGCCGGTGATGGAGCCGCCAGGGAAGCTGCCGGCGATCAGGTCGAGGGCGTCTTTGTCGTCGGCCAGCACCCCCGTCACGCTGCTCACCAAATGGTGCACATTGGGATAACTTTCCAGGCTGAACAACTCCGGCACTTTCACCGAGCCGGTGCGGCAGGTGCGGCCGAGATCATTGCGCAGCAGGTCGACGATCATCAGGTTTTCGGCGCGATCCTTGGCGCTGGCCAGAAGTTCGGCGGCGTTGGCGGCGTCTTCTTCTGGCGTCAAACCCCGCGGGCGGGTGCCTTTGATTGGGCGGGTTTCGACCTGGCGTTTGCTGATCTGCACGAAGCGTTCCGGCGACAGACTGAGTACCGCGCCGTCATCGGGCAGGCTCTGAAACCCGGAAAACGGGGTAGGGCAGGCCTCGCGCAACGCGCAATACGCCACCCAGGGATCGCCGCTACAGGGCGCGCGAAAACGTTGCGCAAAGTTGACCTGGTAGCAGTCGCCCGCCTGGATGTAGTCCTGAATACGCGCGATGGCCTGTCGGTAGGCCTCGGGCGTGAGCTCCGGTGCCATGGGACCGTTGAGCTTGAAGGTGTCAGATGATTCAGCAGCAGGTTGCCCGAACAGGTTGACCAACCGCAGCCGTTCGCTGTCGGCCAGCGTGGGGTGAAAGACCAACTGGCTGGTCTGTGCCTGGTGATCGCTGATCAGCGCCCAGGCATACAGCCCGAAGCGCGCATCCGGCAGGTGCAGGTCATCCACTGCCCAATCAGGCATTTGCTCCAAGTGCCGGCCAAAGTCATAACTCAAGTAGCCAATCAGGCCGCCAGCAAACGGTAGCGCATAACCTGCAGGCAGATCCGCTTCGCCCAACTGCGTCAGGTTGGTCCGCAAGCGTTGCAGGAAATCACCGCCACTTTCGTCAGGCGCAACCGTCAATGTCGCTCGCGGCCAGGCGCTGAGCAGGTCATAACGCCCGCGTTCGGCAGCCGGGCGGCCACTGTCGAGCAGCACTGCGCCAGGGGCATGACGAATCGCCGCAAAGTAGTCGGCGGGGTTGGTCCGGTAGGGCAGCGGGTGTACGGAGCAGGTCGACATTGCAGGGTGGATCAGCTGTTGGCGTGGGGGTGGCGATTGTAGTCCCCTGAAGGGTTTGGTCCTAGAGGGGATGTCGGTGATAGCTAGATAGAGGTGTTGCTTGTCAGAAAGCTATCGCAGGCAAACCAGCGCCCACTGGTTGATCGCGTTCTCATGTGGGAGCCGGCTTGCCTGCGATGAGGCCATCAGCCTTCTACCGCAGGAATATGCCCAAACATTTCCTGCACAAACTTCACCCGTTCTTCCGCAGTTTCGGTCACGCCAGCCGCTTTGAGTTCGTCCAGTCGCGCTTCAACCGCATGGGTACGCAACGTCAAACCGCAGTCGTTAGCGATCTGGATATTCAGCCCCGGTCGCGCATTCAGCTCCAGGATCAACGGACCTTTTTCCTGGTCCAGCACCATGTCCACGCCGATATAGCCCAGCCCGCACAGCTCATAGCAGCCGGCCGCGAGCTTCATGAACCCGTCCCAGTTGGGCAGTTGCACGCCATCCACCGCGTTGGTGGTGTCGGGGTGTTTGGTGATGATGTTGTTCAGCCAGGTGCCGCGCAGTGTCAGGCCGGTGGCGAGGTCCACACCCACGCCAATCGCGCCCTGGTGCAGGTTGGCCTTGCCGCCGGACTGGCGGGTCGGCAGACGCAGCATGGCCATCACCGGGTAGCCCATCAGCACGATAATGCGGATATCCGGCACGCCTTCGTAGCTGATGCTCTTGAAGATCTGGTCGGGCACCACGCGGTATTCGATCAGTGCGCGGTCGCGGTGGCCGCCCAGGGAGTACAAACCGGTGAGGATGCTGGAGATCTGGTGCTCGATTTCTTCATGGCTGATGATCTTGCCGGACACCGTGCGGTAGCGCCCTTCAAACCGGTCGGCTACCACCAGGATGCCATCACCGCCGGCACCCTGGGCCGGTTTGATCACGAAGTCGCTGCGCCCGCCGATGATCTCGTCGAGCTTGTCGATTTCCTTCTCGGTGGAAATGATCCCGTACATCTCGGGCACATGGATGCCCGCCGCAATCGCCCGTTCCTTGGTGATGATCTTGTCATCTACGATCGGGTACAGGCTGCGCTTGTTGTACTTGAGCACGTAGTCGGCGTTACGCCGGTTGATGCCCATGATCCCTCGTGCTTCGAGGGCCTTCCAGGTTTTCCAGAAGCCGAACATTACGAATCAGCCTTGAGGAAGGCCTTGAAACGCACCAGCTCGGTCAGGCGATAGCCGCGATAGCGACCCATGGCCAGCATGAAACCCACCAGGATCAACAGGATGGCCGGGAAGGTGAACACAAAGTAGACCAGCTCCGGCACGCTCATGATGATGTGCGCCAGGGCGGCGGCGAACAGTGTGCCCACGGCCACTTTCAACGCATGGTTGGCGCCACGTTCTTCCCAGGTGATCGACAGGCGCTCGATGGTCATGGTCAGAATCACCATCGGGAACAGTGCTACCGACAACCCGCGTTCCAGGCCCAGCTTGTGGCTGAACAGGCTGATGGCCGCAATCAGCACCACCACAAAGGTCAGCACCACCGAGAGCCTCGGCAGCATCTGCAGCTTCAAGTGTTCCAGGTACGATCTGAGCGACAGGCCCAGCGCGGTGATGATAGTAAACAGCGCAATGCCGAAGCCCAATTGCGTCTCGCGAAACGCCAGGGCGATCAGTACCGGGGTGAAGGTGCCCAGGGTTTGCAGGCCGATCAGGTTGCGCAGGATCAGAATCACCAGCACGCCGATGGGGATCATTACCATGATCATGAAAGTTTGCTGGGTTTGCAGCGGCAGGCCGTACAACGAGTATTCGAGGAAATTGGCGTCGGTGTTTTCGTCCGTCAGCTTGGCCAGGCGAATCGCGTTCATCTCGCTGTTGTTGAGGCTGAAGGTCACTGCGGCCTTCTTGCCGCCATCCACCGTGATCAGGTTTTCATCGCCGGTCCACCACAGCAGCCGGTCGGACGGCAGGCCTTGCTCGCCGGTTTCCGGGTTGAAGTACAGCCAGTCATTGCCGTTGAAGCTGCGCAACCACAGTTCCGGAGTTTGCGGCTGGTCGGCGACTAGCCGGATGGTGTGGACTTTTTCCACCGGCACATGGGCGATGGACAGCAACAGTTCGACGATCTTGGCTTTGTGTGGCGTGGACGGGTCGCCCGCCAGCAATAGCTTTACATTGTCGTCGTTGAGGTTGTTGGTGCGCTTGATCGCCTCGGTGATAAAGGTCTCGACGTCGGCCGAATGCTGGCGGATCGGCGCCAGCAGGGCTTCGGCGGCGATTTTTTCCGGGCCTTCCACAGCGATGCTGTCACGGAAGGTCGGGCCTTTGACCTTGACCTTTTCACCGCTGTAGCGCTTGGTCAGCACCAGGCGGTAATACAGGGTCTGCTTGCCTTTGGCCCGGCGCGCCGACCAGGTGACCTTGCGGTTGCCGTCGGTGCGGTTGACGCTCACGCCGTAGTTATTGGAAATAAAGCTTTCATTGAGACTGACGAAGTCGCGGCTCAGGGGCGGCACGAACATCGAGATCTTCACCGGGTCCTTGGGGTTGGCGACGAACTCGACCTTGGCGTCGATGTTCCACAGGTCGTCGGTGGCGTCTTCGGTGACGGGAATTCCCAGCACGAAAATCTGATAGGCGGTGACCGAAATACCCAACACCACCAGGATGGTGATCAGGATTCTCAGGTGCAGGGTCAGAGAGCGCATTCGGTTTACTCGGCGGTATGAGCGTCGGCGGCGCAGGCGGGTTTGCCCGCTGCGTATTTAAGACTGGGGTCGACCAGCGCATCAAAGCGTTTCAACGCTTCGGAGCCGATCAGCAGCGGGTATTGGAAGGCGCTGCGGTCAGTCAAGTTCACTTCGATGCTGCGTAAAGCGGTGCCCATGCAGATATCCAGGGAGATCACTGGGCGGGCGGTGTAGTTCTTGTCCTCATCGGGGTCGTAGTCACCGGCGCGGCGCTTGATCTTGCTGACGCGGGCCAGGGGGCGTTCGATGGGGTGGGAATGGGCGGTGTCGATGGCGAGATAAAAGCGTACCCAGGATTCGCCGTCGCGCTTGAAACGCTTGATATCGCGGGCGCTCAACGAGGCAGTCTTGGCGCCGGTGTCGAGTTTGGCGGCGACTTCCAGGTCGATGCCGGCCAATTTGGCGTATTCATTCAGGCCATACACGGTCTTCTCGGCGGCAACGCCAAGGCCAGGTATGCACAGTAGGCAAATAAGAAGGAAGGGCTTGAGTCTCATAGATCCTGACGCGGTGCAGTGCGATGTTTAATTCAAGGCGACTGGCATTGCTGCGCAAACTCCCTCGTGCGCCGTTTCATCAAGTGATGTCAGGCAAAAGCGGCGGGCATTCTAACATGATGCTTTTCTGGCGCCAGCGCTGGCAGGCGGCCATGCCCAGCGAAGGTGCGGCAAGGGTTATTAGATGATTGTCGACAATATGGATTTATTCTTTGACTAATAAGGCTTGATTGGCTAGTTTTTGCGACATTGCTTTTAAAGGTGTCGACAATATGCTGGATCAGCTGGAAACTCCGGTGGTGTCGCAAGACGATTCCCAGACCATGTCAGAGAACGTCTTCCGGCGTATCCAGGCCGCCATCGTCAAGGGTGAAATCGCTCCCGGCAGCAAGATCTCCGAACCGGAACTGGCGCGCACCTACGGCATCAGCCGTGGCCCGTTGCGTGAGGCTATCCACCGCCTCGAAGGTCAGCGCCTGCTGGTGCGTGTGCCTCATGTGGGCGCAAGAGTGGTGTCCTTGAGCCATGCCGAGCTGATCGAACTGTATGAAATCCGCGAGTCCCTGGAAGGCATGGCCTGCCGCCTGGCCGCCGAGCGCATGACCGACGCCGAAATCGAAGAGCTGCGCCAGGTGTTGCACACCCATGAGCGCGACGAAGCGTTTCAGGCGGGCCTGGGCTACTACCAGCAGGAGGGCGACTTCGATTTTCATTACCGGATAATTCAAGGCGCCGGTAACCGCACCCTTACCCAAATGCTCTGCGGCGAGCTGTACCAATTGGTGCGTATGTACCGCATCCAGTTCTCCGCCACCCCGAATCGTCCACGCCAGGCTTTTGCCGAGCATCACCGCATTCTTGACGCGATTGCCGATCGCGACGGTGAACTGGCCGAGTTGTTGATGCGCCGCCATATCGGCGCTTCCAAACGCAATATTGCCCGTCATTTCCCGGACGGCGCTCCTTCATCACGAGGTGAGTCATGAGTTCCAACAATAAAACCACTCCAGGCCAGCGTTTTCGTGACGCCGTTGCCAGCGAACAGCCCTTGCAGGTGGTTGGCGCAATCAATGCCAACCACGCGCTGCTGGCTAAGCGTGCCGGTTTCAAGGCGATTTATCTGTCAGGCGGCGGCGTAGCTGCCGGTTCCCTGGGCGTGCCGGACTTGGGCATCACCGGCCTGGACGACGTACTCACCGACGTACGCCGCATCACCGACGTGTGCGACCTGCCGCTGCTGGTCGACGTCGACACCGGTTTCGGCTCCTCGGCCTTTAACGTGGCGCGCACCGTCAAGTCGATGATCAAGTTCGGCGCCGCCGCCATCCATATCGAAGACCAGGTCGGCGCCAAGCGTTGCGGGCATCGCCCGAACAAAGAAATCGTGTCCCAGCAGGAAATGGTCGACCGCATCAAGGCCGCCGTAGACGCGCGCACCGATGACAGCTTCGTGATCATGGCGCGCACCGACGCGCTGGCGGTTGAAGGTTTGGAGTCGGCGCTGGAGCGTGCCGCCGCCTGCATCGAAGCCGGTGCCGACATGGTGTTCCCGGAAGCCATCACTGAGCTGGAGATGTACAAGCTCTTCGCGTCAAAGGTTAAAGCTCCGATCCTGGCCAACATCACCGAGTTCGGTGCAACCCCTCTCTACACAGTCGATCAACTGAAATCTGCCGATGTTTCCATCGTGCTGTACCCGCTCTCGGCTTTCCGCGCCATGAACAAGGCTGCCGAGAACGTCTACACCGCGATTCGTCGCGACGGTACGCAACAGAACGTCATCGACACCATGCAAACCCGCATGGAGCTTTACGATCGCATCGACTACCACACCTTCGAGCAGAAGCTCGACGCGCTGTTCGCCGCGAAAAAGTAACGAACGCGCCTCCCTGAATAACTACAAAATTGGAGAAGAACCATGGCTGAAGCAAAAGTACTGAGTGGTGCCGGCCTGCGTGGCCAGGTGGCCGGGCAGACTGCACTGTCCACCGTCGGCCAGGCCGGTGCCGGCTTGACCTATCGCGGTTATGACGTGCGTGAACTGGCCGCCGATGCGCAATTTGAAGAGGTCGCCTACCTGCTGCTCTACGGCGAGTTGCCGAGCAAAACCGAATTGGCTGCCTACAGCGCCAAACTCAGCAAACTGCGCGACCTGCCGCAAGCGCTTAAAGAAGTGCTGGAACGCATTCCTGCCGACGCCCACCCGATGGACGTGATGCGCACCGGTTGCTCGTTCCTGGGCAATATCGAACCCGAGAAAGACTTCAGCGCGCAGCACGATGTCACCGACCGCCTGCTCGCCGCTTTCCCGGCAATCATGTGCTACTGGTATCGCTTCAGCCACGACGGCAAGAAGATTGACTGCGTGACCGACGAGCCAAGCATCGGCGGCCACTTCCTGCACCTGCTGCATGGCAAGAAGCCCAGCGCGTTGCATGAAAAAGTCATGAACGTATCGCTGATCCTCTACGCCGAGCACGAATTCAACGCCTCGACCTTCACCGCCCGCGTGTGTGCTTCAACCCTGTCCGACCTGTATTCCTGCGTGACTGCCGCCATCGGCTCGCTGCGCGGTCCGTTGCATGGCGGCGCCAACGAAGCCGCGATGGAGATGATCGAGCGTTTCGGTTCGGCCGAAGAAGCCGTCGAAGGCACCCTCGGCATGCTGGCGCGCAAAGACAAGATCATGGGCTTTGGCCACGCGATCTACAAAGACAGCGACCCGCGTAATGAAGTGATCAAGGGCTGGGCGAAACAACTCGCGGATGAGGTCGGCGACAAAGTGTTGTTCCCGGTCTCCGAAGCCATCGACAAGACCATGTGGGAACAGAAAAAGCTGTTCCCCAATGCTGACTTCTACCATGCCTCGGCGTACCACTTCATGGGCATCCCGACCAAGCTGTTCACGCCGATCTTCGTGTGCTCACGGCTGACCGGCTGGGCTGCGCATGTGTTCGAGCAGCGCGCCAACAACCGCATCATCCGTCCAAGCGCCGAGTACATCGGCGTTGAGCAGCGCAAGTTCGTGCCAATCGAACGTCGCTGAGTGGCATGAACCAGGCACATTGGCCTATGTGCTTTTCTGTGGGAGCTGGCTTGCCTGCGATCGCATCACCCTGGTGTACCTGTCACACCGCAGTGATGCCATCGCAGGCAAGCCAGCTCCCACAGAGAGCCAGGCCAGTGTCGACAGTTCGCCTTGTGAACCTACCGTGACCGAGTCCTGACGATGAACACTGAATTTCGCAAACCGCTGCCCGGCAGCCGCCTGGATTTCTTCGACGCCCGCGCGGCTGTCGAGGCAATCACGCCCGGCGCCTATGCCACCTTGCCGTACACCTCGCGCGTGCTCGCCGAAAACCTGGTACGCCGCTGCGACCCGGCCACCCTCAACGCTTCCCTGAGCCAACTGATCGAACGCAAACGCGACCTCGACTTCCCTTGGTTCCCGGCACGTGTGGTGTGCCATGACATCCTCGGCCAGACCGCGTTGGTGGATCTTGCCGGCCTGCGCGATGCGATCGCCCTGCAAGGCGGTGACCCGGCGCAGGTCAACCCGGTGGTGCCGACCCAACTGATCGTCGACCACTCCCTGGCCGTGGAAGCCGGTGGTTTTGACCCGGACGCATTCGAGAAAAACCGCGCCATCGAAGACCGTCGCAACGAAGACCGTTTTCACTTTATCGAGTGGACCAAAAAGGCCTTCAAGAACGTCGACGTGATCCCGCCGGGCAACGGCATCATGCACCAGATCAACCTGGAGAAAATGTCCCCGGTGATTCAGGTGCGTGACGGTGTGGCCTTCCCCGATACCTGCGTCGGCACCGACAGCCACACCCCGCACGTGGATGCCCTGGGCGTGATCGCCATCGGCGTCGGTGGCCTTGAAGCCGAGAGCGTGATGCTGGGGCGCGCCTCGTGGATGCGCCTGCCGGAAAGTGTCGGCGTGGAGCTGACGGGCAAGCTGCAACCGGGCATCACCGCCACCGACATGGTGCTGGCGCTGACCGAGTTCCTGCGTAAACAGAAAGTCGTGGGTGCGTGGCTGGAGTTCTTCGGCGAGGGTGCTTCGGCACTCACACTGGGCGACCGCGCGACCATCTCCAACATGGCCCCGGAATACGGCGCTACCGCCGCGATGTTCTACATCGACCAGCAGACCATCGCCTACCTGAAACTCACTGGCCGCGAAGACGAACAAGTCACGTTGGTCGAGCAATACGCCCGCCACACCGGCCTGTGGGCCGATGACCTCAAGGGCGCGCAATACGAGCGCGGCTTGACCTTCGACCTGTCCAGCGTCGTGCGTAACATGGCCGGCCCGAGCAACCCGCATGCGCGTGTTGCCACCAGCGATCTGGCGTCCCAAGGCATCTCCGGTCAGTGGGATGATGTGCCGGGGCAAATGCCCGACGGCGCGGTGATCATCGCCGCCATTACCAGTTGCACCAACACCAGCAACCCGCGCAACGTGATTGCCGCAGGCTTGCTGGCACGTAACGCCAACCAGCTGGGGCTGACGCGCAAACCGTGGGTCAAATCCTCGCTGGCGCCGGGCTCGAAAACCGTGGCCATGTACCTGGAAGAAGCCGGCCTTGGCCATGAGCTGGAAAAACTCGGCTTCGGCGTGGTGGCCTTTGCCTGCACCACTTGCAATGGCATGTCCGGCGCACTCGACCCGGTGATCCAGCAAGAAATCATCGACCGCGACCTGTACGCCACTGCCGTGCTGTCGGGTAACCGCAACTTCGACGGGCGTATTCACCCGTATGCCAAGCAAGCGTTCCTGGCTTCGCCGCCGTTGGTGGTGGCCTATGCGATTGCCGGTACCATCCGCTTCGACATCGAAAAGGATGTGCTGGGCCTGGATGCCGACGGCAAGGAAATCCGCCTGAAAGACATCTGGCCAAGCGACGAAGAAATCGACGCTGTGGTCAAGGCGTCGGTCAAACCGGAGCAGTTCCGCGCCGTCTACATCCCGATGTTCGCGATCCACGAAGACACCGGCCCCAAAGTCGCGCCGCTGTACGACTGGCGCCCGCAGAGTACCTATATCCGTCGCCCACCGTACTGGGAAGGTGCGCTGGCGGGTGCGCGGCCGCTCAAGGGCATGCGCCCGCTGGCGGTACTGCCGGACAACATCACCACCGACCACCTGTCGCCGTCCAACGCGATCATGCTCGACAGCGCCGCCGGCGAATACCTGGCGAAAATGGGCCTGCCGGAAGTCGACTTCAACTCTTACGCGACCCATCGCGGCGACCACTTGACCGCGCAGCGCGCAACCTTCGCCAACCCGAAGCTGTTCAACGAAATGGTCGTGGAAAACGGCAAGGTCAAGCAGGGTTCCCTGGCGCGTATCGAGCCCGAAGGCCAGGTCACGCGGATGTGGGAAGCCATCGAAACCTACATGGAACGCAAGCAGCCGCTGATCATTATCGCCGGCGCCGACTACGGCCAGGGCTCGTCCCGCGACTGGGCGGCCAAGGGCGTACGCCTGGCCGGTGTGGAGGCGATTGCCGCCGAAGGGTTCGAGCGCATCCACCGTACCAACCTGGTGGGCATGGGCGTGTTGCCGCTGGAATTTTTGCCGGGCACCGACCGCCACACACTGAAGATCGACGGCAGCGAAACCTATGACGTGGTCGGCCAACGCACCCCGCGTGCGCAACTGACGCTGGTGATCAACCGCAAGAATGGCGAACGTGTCGAAGTGCCGGTGACGTGCCGCCTGGACACCGCCGAAGAAGTGTCGATCTACGAGGCGGGCGGCGTGTTGCAACGTTTTGCCCAGGACTTCCTGGAATCGGCGGCGACGGCTTAAGGGGATAACCATGGCACACGCAGCGCAAATCAAGATCCCCGCCACCTACATGCGTGGCGGCACCAGCAAGGGCGTGTTTTTCAGCCTCAAGGACCTGCCCGAGTCGGCGCAGGTGCCGGGTGCTGCTCGCGATGCCTTGCTGTTGCGGGTCATCGGCAGCCCCGATCCCTACGACAAGCAAATCGACGGCATGGGCGGTGCAACCTCCAGCACCAGCAAAACCGTGATCCTGGCCAAAAGTACCCGGGCCGATCACGACGTGGATTACCTGTTTGGCCAGGTCTCCATCGACAAGCCGTTTGTCGACTGGAGCGGCAACTGCGGCAACCTGTCGGCGGCGGTGGGTTCGTTTGCCATCAGCGCCGGCCTGTTTGACCCGGCCCGCGTGCCGCATAACGGTGTGGCGGTGGTGCGGGTGTGGCAGGCCAATATCGGCAAGACCATCATCGCTCACGTGCCGATCACCGACGGCGCGGTGCAGGAAACCGGCGACTTTGAGCTCGACGGCGTGACCTTCCCGGCTGCCGAAGTGCAGCTGGAGTTCATGGACCCGGCAGCGGAAGAAGAGGGCGGCGGTGGCTCGATGTTTCCCACCGGCAACCTGATCGACGACCTGGAAGTACCGGGTGTCGGCACCTTCAAGGCGACGTTGATCAACGCCGGTATCCCGACGATTTTCATCAACGCCCAAGACCTCGGCTACACCGGCACCGAGCTGCAAGGCGCGATCAACAGCGACCCGAAGGCCCTGGCAATGTTCGAGACCGTGCGGGCCTATGGCGCGTTGCGCATGGGCCTGATCAAACACTTGGACGAAGCCGCCCAGCGCCAGCACACGCCGAAGGTCGCGTTTGTGGCCAAACCTTTGGATTACGTGGCCTCCAGTGGCAAGGCAATCAAGGCCGGTGATGTGGATTTGCTGGTGCGCGCACTGTCCATGGGCAAGTTGCACCACGCGATGATGGGCACGGCAGCGGTGGCGATTGGCACGGCGGCGGCGATTTCCGGCACCCTGGTCAACCTCGCGGCCGGTGGTGTCGAGCGCAACGCGGTGCGGTTCGGGCACCCGTCCGGCACCTTGCGCGTCGGTGCCGAAGCCACCCAGGTGAACGGCGAATGGGTGGTGAAAAAAGCCATCATGAGCCGCAGCGCACGGGTGTTGATGGAAGGCTTCGTGCGCGTGCCCGGCGACGCGTTCTAACCCTTGCGGGAGCTGGCTTGTGTGGGAGCTGGCTTGCCTGCGATGGCATCACCTCTGTGTTTCAGATGAACCGAGGTGATGCCATCGCGGGCAAGCCCGGCTCCCACAGGTGATTCTCTATTTCAAGGCAGACACCCAAGATCTGCTTTCCAATAACCGTAAGCCCGAGGACTAACCCCAACCCACTTTGGAGTACTGCCATGAGCGCCAACGTCGACCAGAATAACCGCCCCGACTACGACCAGGTCCTGCAGGACATTGCCGACTACGTCCTCAATTACCGCATCGATTCCCGCGACGCGTTGGACACTGCACGCAATTGCCTGATGGACACCCTCGGTTGCGGCCTGCTGGCCCTGCGCTTCCCCGAGTGCACCAAGCACCTGGGGCCGCTCGTCGAGGGCACCGTCGTGCCGTTCGGCGCGCGTGTGCCGGGCACTTCATTGCGTCTGGACCCGGTCAAAGCCGCCTGGGACATCGGCTGCATCGTGCGCTGGCTCGACTACAACGACACTTGGCTCGCCGCCGAATGGGGCCACCCTTCGGATAACCTCGGCGGCATCCTCGCCGTGGCCGATCACCTGTCGCAAAAACGCGTGGCCAACGGCGATGCGCCACTGACCGTGCGTGCGGTGCTGGAAGCGATGATCATGGCCCACGAAATCCAGGGCGTGATTGCCCTGGAAAATTCCTTCAACCGCGTCGGCCTCGACCATGTGTTACTGGTGAAAGTCGCCTCCACGGCGGTCACCGCCAAGCTGATGGGCGCCAACCGTGAACAGCTGCTGTCGGCGTTGTCCCACGCGTTTGTCGATGGGCAGGCGCTGCGCACCTATCGCCATGCGCCGAATGCCGGCTCGCGCAAATCCTGGGCGGCCGGGGATGCATCGAGCCGTGGCGTACGCCTGGCGGATATCGCGCTGCGCGGCGAGATGGGCATCCCCGGTGTGCTGAGCGCGCCGCAATGGGGTTTTTATGACGTGCTGTTCAGCCACACCAATAAAGACCTGGCGCTTAAGCCTGAGGACAAGCGTGCGTTCAGCCTGTCCCAGCCTTATGGCACCTATGTGATGGAAAACGTGCTGTTCAAGATCAGCTTCCCGGCCGAGTTTCACGCGCAAACAGCCTGTGAAGCGGCGGTGACCTTGCACCCGTTGGTCAAGGATCGTCTGCATGAAATCGAACGCATCGTGATCACCACCCACGAGTCGGCGATTCGCATCATTTCCAAGGTCGGGAAACTGGCCAACGCTGCCGACCGCGACCACTGCCTGCAGTACATGACTGCGGTGCCGTTGGCGTTCGGTAATCTGGTGGCCGAGCAGTACGAGGATGAATTCCACGCGGCGCACCCGATCATCGATGAGCTGCGCGAAAAGATGGAGGTCGTTGAGGACTTGCGCTACAGCCGCGAATACCTGGAGGCCGACAAGCGCTCTATCGCCAATGCCGTGCAGGTGTTTTTCAAGGATGGCACCCACACTGAACAAGTCGCGGTGGAATACCCGATTGGGCATCGCCGCCGTCGGGTGGATGGCATCCCATTGCTGGAGGACAAGTTCAAAGCCAACCTGGCCACGCGGTTTACCGCGCAGCGCAGTGGCGAGATTTTTGCGTTGTGCAAGAATCAGGCGCGGCTTGAGGCTACGCCGGTGAATCGGTTTGTGGACCTGTTTGTGATCTGACAAACACCAAAAAACTAACGGGGGAGCTAGCTTGTGTGGGAGCTGGCTTGCCTGCGATAGCATCACCTCGGTACTTCAGAAACACCGAGTCGCCTGCATCGCAGGCAAGCCAGCTCCCACAAAAGCCAGCTCCCACAAAAAGCCCGCTCCCACTTGGTCCATTACATACTGCCTTCCACATCATCCAGGCTGAATGTCTCGGTATGGTCGTCATAGGAAAAAATCTCCGCATACCGCCCCCACGCCACCACGCTTTCCAGGGTTTTCTCCACAAAGGCTTCGGTCATCGAGTCTTCCAGCTCCTGCTCAAAACGCACCCGTGGCGCACGGTGCCCGCTGCGCTCAAGCAACACTTGATGAATCCGCGCGGCCAGGGGCACGTGTTTGATCAAGTGCTCGGCGAACAGGGTTTTGCGCTCTTGCGTGCCGTAGTCGGCGAACAGCTTGCCGGCCTCGGTGAGGGTGATGTCCGCGCCCTTGAGTTCAGCGAAACCCAAATGCTCGAGCATCTCGGCCACCGGGAACAGATCATCGACTTCCAACAAGCGCCGTTCGGCCACGGTCGGTAAGCCGGCGTGGCCGTTGTAAGGCTCGGCGGCCAGGGTTTCGATCAGGCCGGCCATCAGGTTGGTGGATACCTCCGGCAGCAGGCTGCCCATTTTCAGCTCGGGTATTCCACGGCTGGCATCGGCGCTGCGTCGGTCGGTCATCAGTGCGTAGATGTCGTCGACCATTTGCCGGAACGTCGGGTCCAGGCGGTTGCGCGGGTGCGCGAACGGCACCTTGATCTCGGCCACCACGCGGCCGGGGTTGGATGACAGCACCAGAATACGGTCGCACATCAGCACCGCTTCTTCGATGTTGTGGGTCACGATCAGGATCGACTTGATCGGCAGCTGTTTGCCGCTCCACAGGTCGAGCAAGTCAGTGCGCAACGTCTCGGCGGTGAGCACGTCAAGGGCCGAGAAGGGCTCGTCCATCAGCAACAGCGTCGGGTTGACCACCAGGCCACGGGCAAACCCCACGCGCTGGCGCATGCCGCCGGAGAGTTCGCGCGGGTAAGCGTTTTCAAACCCGTCGAGGCCGATCAAGTCGATGGCGGCCAAGGCGCGCCGGCGGGTTTCCTTGCGCTCGACTTGCAAGGCTTGCAGGCCGGCTTCGACGTTTTCCAGCACGGTAAGCCAGGGGAACAGGGCAAAGGTCTGGAACACCATGGCCACACCTTCGGCCGGGCCGTTGAGCGGCGCGCCGTTGTAGCGGACTTCGCCGGAGGATGGCTGGATCAGCCCGGCGATGATGCGCAGCAAGGTGGATTTACCCGAGCCGGAACGGCCAAGCATGCCGACGATCTCACCTTCGTGCAGGCTCAGGTCGACGCCGCTGAGCACTTGCAGCTCGTCTTTACCTTTACCGAACACCCGGTTGACGTTTTTCAGCGAGTAGATTTGCGGGGTATCGGCAGTGTTTTCGGTGTAGGTAGTCATCACGGCGAATCCCATCAATTCAGACGAAGTTTGTTTTCAGCGATGGCGTACATCGGCCGCCAGACTGCGCGGTTGAACGCCACCACGAAGATCGACATCACCACCACGCCCAGGGCAATTTTCGGGAAGTCGCCGGCCGCGGTGGTTTGCGCGATGTAGGCGCCCAGCCCATGGGCGACCACATTGTCCTGGCCCCAGGACACGTACTCGGACACGATGCTGGCGTTCCAGGCACCGCCCGAGGCGGTAATGGCGCCGGTGACGTAATAGGGGAAGATCCCCGGCAGCATCACCTTGCGCCACCACAGCCAGCCACGGATGCGGAAGTTGGCGGCGGCTTCCTTGAAGTCATTGGGGAAGGCACTGGCGCCGGCAATCACGTTGAACAGGATGTACCACTGGGTGCCCAGCACGATCAGCGGGCTCAGCCAGATATCCGGGTTGAGGTTGTAGTGCAGGATCACGATCACAAACACCGGGAACAGCAGGTTCGCCGGGAAAGCCGCGAGAAACTGTGCCAGCGGCTGGATTTTTTCCGCCAGTGCAGGGCGCAAGCCGATCATTACGCCTAAAGGCACCCAGATCAGCGAGGCGATCAGAATCAGCCCGGCCACGCGTAGCAAGGTGATCAGGCCCAGTACAAACACGTGGCCGACTTCGGCGAAGGTCACTTCGGTGCCGACGTATTGCACGATGTGGTACAGCGCATACGCGGCCAGCAACGCAATCAACGTGCCCCACACCCAGTCGATCACTTTTGACGCCGCCGGTGTTTCTGCCGGCAACGCCTTGAGCGCACCGCCCGCCAGGCTGAAGCGTTTGTTGCCGATCCGGCTGAAGGTGCGGGTAATAGGGCGCAGACTGCGTTGCACGATGCGCGTGCGCTGGATCAGGTTCAGCAGCCAGGATTGTGGCGCAGCGCCCTGGGACGCAGTGGTTTCCATGCGGAACTTGTCAGCCCAGGCCACCAGCGGGCGGAACAGCAACTGGTCGTACAGCAGGATCACCACAATCATCGCCAAAATCACGTAACCCACGGCGTGCAGGTCTTTCTGGGCGATCGCCAAGGCCAGGTACGAACCTACGCCCGGCAGGGTGATGGTCTTGTCGCCGACGGTGATGGCTTCGGAGGCGACCACGAAGAACCAGCCGCCGGACATGCTCATCATCATGTTCCACACCAGCCCCGGCATGGCGAACGGCACATCGAGCTTCCAGAACTTCTGCCAGCCGGAAAGCCGCAGGTTGGTCGACACCTCTACCAAATCGTGGGGCAGCATGCGCAGCGACTGATAGAAGCTGAACGTCATGTTCCAGGCCTGGCTGGTGAAGATCGCAAAGATCGCCGCGAGTTCGGCGCCGAGCACGCGCCCAGGGAACAGCAGCAGGAAGAACGTCACCGTGAATGAGATGTAGCCGAGCACTGGCACCGATTGCAGGATATCGAGCACCGGCACCAGCAGCTTTTCAGCACGTCGGCTTTTGGCGGCCAGGGTGCCGTACAGCAGGGTAAAAACCAGCGCCGCGACCATGGCCGCGAGCATGCGCATCGTGGTGCGCATCGCGTATTCCGGCAGGTTGGCCGGGTCGAGGGAGATGACTTCACTTTGCAACGTGGCGATGGGCGCCCAGGTTTCCCGCGCGGTAAGGGAGAAAAACAGCAGAAAGCCGATCACCAGCGGCAGCGCGACCAGGTCCCAGCGGTTGGGCAGTAAGCGCAGGGTGGATGCCGGCAGGTAATCGCGGAACACTTTGTTCATAGGCATTCAGTCCTGCAGCGTTCAGATTCAGGGGCGTAATGGGAGTGAGCTTAGCTGCTGCACGAATGCCCCACCGGGAGGGACGGGCGCTGTTTTCGTGAGTCAGGGGCAACGATGCATTGCTGGCGGGATTGTACGTTTCTGAATGTTACAAGCACATAAATTTGCTGTCAGTTTCCTGTACGAACTGCGGCTTGGGCACCGGTTTTGCCTGCGTTGATCAACCTTCAGGAAAAGACTGATTGAGCTGCCGACATAATTAGCTACCCACACATCCTGTATCCCGGGAACCGCTTTCAGATAAATGCCAATCAATGGGTCAGATCACTTGCCGCAGCAAGTCTCTGCCAACCCACAACTCAGCACTGTCTGGATTTGAGAAAGCACCCTATGAATAGCGTAAATACCCGGCCACAAACGAACTCCCCAACGGGCTACGAGGCGTCGCAATATTCGCAGCCCCTTCGTCAGAAAAACATGGCCGATACCTCAACGGGTGTCGACACACAGGGCGATGCTGCAGCTCCTCGGCCGCCCGTGACGGCAGAGCAACGCGGTCAGTTTTCGAGCCACAACACCCTCGTTAACCAGCCGCAATTGCATAAGGTCGGCCCACAGGCTGAGACCCTGGAGTTGTTGGGTAAAAATAACCAGCTCCTGATCGACTTCAAGGCGTTTATCACCGAGTGCCAGGAGAAAATCGTCAATCTTAAAAACGATATTGTCGAACTGCGTGAGCAACTGAGTGCTCCATGCAAAGACACCGACGAGGCCCCCGTAGAACTGCCTCAAACACCTCAAGAGTCGGTTAAGCAGGTTGTTCAAGACGCTCGGACAACTGAAGTTGCCCAGGATCAAGAGCTTGAGGAGGCGCTCAAGCTAAATACGCAGTTGCGCGATGATATCGGCGAGCTCATGCAGCAGATGAAAGAGGCCTTTGAAGCGTTGGGCAAGGAGCTTAAAAGTATGACTGAGCACGTCAAGACGATGACCAAACCTGAAACCCAGGCGCCAACGGCGCCAGCGGATAAGTCCATTATGACCACCAGCGATGAGCCGGCAGATCCGACCAACGAGTCACCCACGCAGGCACTGCCCACCGCTGATCAATTCAGGGTGGACAACGCTAATATCGAAGCGGGTATTGCTGAGATGAAGTCCTACTACAGCACACAAATTTCATTGCTTGAGGAACAGGTTCAAGTGTTGAAAAAGCACCTTGACGAGGCGAAGCAGTAAGGCTTGGCTTCACTTCGGCAAGCGTGGGTCTCCAGCGCCCACGCTTGGCCGACTCGCGTACTTTATCCCTCAAACCGCAGGATCACCCGGCGGTTATGCTTGCTCTTCTTCTCGATTTTTTCGCAGAACACCCGGCCGATTTCTTCGGTATTGATCACGTGGGTGCCACCGCACGGCTGGATATCGATCCCGGCGATTTCTATTACCCGCACCGAGCCCTGGATGACCGGTGGCGCCACCGCCTGGGTGCGGGTGATCTGCAGCAGGGTCGAGTATTCCGAGGCGGGCATCGACAGGGTCTTCACGGCATGGGCTTGTTCGATCAAGGCATTAAGGTCGCGGGTGATGCTGTCCTTGTCGAGGGTCATTTCCGGTAAATCGAAATCCAGGCGGCCTTTGTCTGCGCTGATGCTGCAGCCGGTGACGGGCGCATCAATGATCGAGCACAGCAGGTGCAGGCAGGTGTGCATCTTCATGTGCTGGTAGCGCCGTTCCCAATCCAGGCCGGCATCCACCTGCACGCCCGCCGCCAATTGCTCGGGGCAGTGTTCAACCTGGTGCCAGATGATCGAGCGCAACACCGGGTCGCGCACGGTGCCGGTCACGTTGACCCGCGTGCCGTCGGCCAGGGTCAGGTGCCCGGTGTCGCCCGGTTGCCCACCGCCGGTGGGGTAGAACAGCGTGTGTTCCAGGGCAATGCCTTGTTCACTGACGGCAATCACCCGGGCGCTGAAGGCGTTCTGGTAGGGCGCGCTGTCAAACAGCGCCAGGGTTTCCATGGTATGCACGGACATGTTCAACCTCCGACGATCAGTGGGCTGGCTTGCAGCAGGTGACGCACCATTGCGCTTAAGCCAGGCGGGGAGAGCAGGGTGATCTCAAATTCGGGGCCACAGACTTTCAGGTTCAGCGGCAAGCGTGGCAGATGGTCGCCGGTATCCAGGCGACGCAGACGAAACTGCAAATGATGGCGCTCCTTCACCGTGGGCTCCAGCAGCAGCCCCTGCAAAGGGTGAAAGTCGGCATCCAGCACCGTGACCTTGTGGCTGGCGCTGACTTCGCCAACCACGTGCAAACGCTCATCCAGCGCGAAAGCCCCCAGGTAATTGCTGTGATCCGATTCGGCATTCTTTTGTAATTGGATCTGGTTGACCACCTTGACCTTGGTGCCCGCCGGCACATCCTGGGTGATCACACACGAAGGGCTGATAAACACGTTGTCGCCAATCAGCACATAGCCCAGCACACGGGCGCCGGAGCCGACCTCGACGTTATTGCCCAGGCGCGGGTGGCGTTTGCCGTCCGGGTTGTTGGCAATGCCTCGGGCGCCGAGGGTCACGCCGCAGAGGATGTAGCAATCATTACCGATCTCGCAGGTTTCGCCGATCACGGTGCCGAAGCCGTGATCCAGCACAAAGCGCCGGCCAATGCGGGCTGCGGGGTGGATTTCGGCGCCGGAGAGGATTTTGCCCTGGTTGCTGAGCTTGAGAGCCATGCGTGAAAACACACCGTTGGCCGGGTCGGGAAAATTCCACACTAAGTGTGCCAGCCGGTAGAACAGCACTGCCTTGAACGACGCGTAGGATTCCAGGATCAGTTCGCCACGCCCACGGGACGCCGGGTCGCGATAGGCATAGGCAATCAAGTCCTCTGCCACGGCCTGGGCGGCGTTCTGGATCAATGGCGCCAAATGCGGCTCCAACTGCTTCATCTGCGCAGGCGTCAGGGTCTGGATGAGGTGAGTGAGCAACTCATCGTGCAGCTGTTGCATGTCGATAAAGCCCCCCATGGAGGCACCCCCACAGTCTGGATGGTTGAAAAACCGATTATTCGAAATTGGGCAGGTAGCTATCGGCATTGTCGTAGACCATGGTCAACACCACCGTTTCAGGCGGGAGTTCGGGAGCGAGTTGGGCAATGGCAACCATGTTGGCGGCCGAAGACAAACCCAAGCTGATGGCGTCGGTGCGCATGATGCGTTTCATCATGTCGAGGCACGCCAGGCGTGAGACCTTGAGCATGCCGTCCAGTACACCCACGTTAAGAATGCTCGGGATCAAGCCGATCGACAGGCCCTGAATATGGTGCGGCGCGTGCTGGTCCTTGAGCAGGTCGCACTCTTCCGGTTCCACACCCATGATGCGCATCGCGGGCCAGGCTGCCTTGAGGGTTTCGCCGATGCCGGTGATATGGCCACCGGTGCCGATGCCGCTGACGAAGTAGTCCACCCGCTGCTCGCCGAAGGCGCGGAGGATTTCCGGTGCGGTGGTGTCGCGGTGAGTCTGCGGGTTGGCGCCATTACGCTGCTGGTTGAGCATCACGAAGTTGGGGTTTTCCAACTGCAGTTCCATGCACTTTTCGCCGTGGGAGTTGTTGCCCAGACGGCTGTCCGACAGCACCACCTTGGCGCCGTATAAACGCAGCAGTTTCTGTTTTTCGGGGCTGTAGTTGTCAGGGATCACCAGCACCACTTTGTAGCCCAGCACATTGCCGGCCATCACCAGGCCAATGCCGGTATTGCCGCCGCTGGGCTCGATGATGGTTTGCCCGCAGTTGCGAATCAGCACGCCTCGGCGTTCTGCGTCGAGGATCATGCCCAGGGCAATACGCGCCTTGTGGCTGCCGCCAGGGTTGAGGGATTCGAGCTTGGCGTAGACCTCGATGCCGAGGTCTTCGGAAAACTGCGCCAGGCGCACGATCGGCGTATGGCCGATCACGTCGAGAATGGAGTTATGCAACATCGCTCAGCCCCCGGATCAGTACAAAGGCATGTCGGGTTCGACGTCGCGAACCCAATGTTTCATGCCGCCCTGCAGGACTTTGGTATTGGCGAAGCCGGCGGCCAGCAGGGTGCCGGCCGCTTGCTCGGCGCGGGTTCCGGCGTAGCAGATCAGGTAATGGGTATTGTCGCGGCTGAGGCTGTCCAACTGCCCATCCAGTTCGGCCAGGGGGATATGCACCACGCCCGGCAATTTGCACACCTCCAGCTCGCTGGCGTCGCGCACATCCAGCAGCACGTCGGCGCTGCGTGGGTGTTCGAGCAGTTGCTTGAGCACGCGTGGTTTGATGTAGCGCTCCTCGGCCAACGCGGGCTGGCTCGGGAGGGCGTCCGCGCAAACGGCTGGCGCGACGCTTTCGCTGTGGCGCAGGTCTGAGCAGCATGGGCAGTCGGCACGGCGTTTGAAGCGGATCTCGCTGAACTTCATGGCCAGCGCGTCGAAGCGCATCAGGCGGCCCGACAGCGGTTCGCCGATGCCGATGAGTAATTTAATCGCTTCGGTGGCCTGGATCATCCCGACCACACCCGGCAGCACACCGATCACGCCCCCGGCGCTGCAATTGGGTGCCAACTCGGCCGGCGGTGCTGAAGGAAACAGGCAGCGGTAGCACGGCCCGCCTTTGTAGTTGAGCACGCTGATCTGCCCATCGAAGCGGTAGATGGCGCCGTACACCAGTGGCTTGCTCAGCTGCACACAGGCATCGTTGACCAGGTAGCGGGTGTCGAAGTTGTCAGTGCCGTCGATCACCAGGTCATAAGCGCCGACCAGCTCCAACGCATTGTCGGCGTTGAGAGCGGTGTCGTGGGCATTGATCTGGATATGGCTGTTGAGGTCTTGCAGCCGCCGCTTGGCCGACTCGACCTTGGGCATGCCCAAGGTGCTGTTGCCGTGCACGATCTGGCGTTGCAGGTTGCTGCTCTCGACCACGTCGAAATCCACCAGGCCCAGGGTGCCGATGCCGGCTGCCGCGAGGTACAGGCTGATGGGCGAACCCAGGCCGCCGGTGCCGATGATCAATACCTTGGCTTTTTTCAGGTTCAACTGGCCTTCCCGGCCGACGCCGGGCAGGGTGATGTGGCGTACGTAGCGCTGCACTTCTTCGTTGCTCAGTTGGTCGACGTCCATGCCACCGGAGGTGGCCAGCAGCACTTCGATTTTGGCTTTTTCCGGCAACTGCTCATCGGCGCCGATCAGTTCTTCCTCGGCGGTGAACAGGAAGTGTTCCTTGAGCTGGTTGTTCTTTTCATGAAACAGGTGCGTGCGCAGCTGTGGGTGGCTGCTGCAGAGGCTTTCAATGACTTCGCGCAATGTCGATCCAGTGCCCTCAAGGGTCGATTCCGGCAGCTTGGCCACGCGAACCAGAATATCGGGGAAAGAGACAGCGTTCATGGACAACTCCGTGTGCAGGTCGTTGAAGGGTTTAAGGGCGAATTGCTTGCCATCCCAGGCAAACAGCTTTGAGCCCAGGGCCTGGCCCTGGCGCACGTCCACCACCAGGTAGCTGACGGGGTGGATCGGCTCACCCAGGAACAGTGCCTTGTCCTGGTCTTCATCACTGAAATAGGCGCCGACGTCCGGGTGGGAGTGGTAGATCACCACCACCGGGTTGTCGCTGCGAAACGCCTTGTTCATCAGCAGGGTGTCGGCCACCGAAAAGGTATAGCCATTGGCCGCGCTGCGCGGGTACATCTCGGGGTTCTTGTGGTGCAGCTCATTCTGGATATTGTTGCCCAGGTACACACTGCCATCAGCGAAGACAAAACCGCAGCATTCTTCCGGGTAGCTGCGGCTGGCATGGGCATAGATCTGTTCCAGAGCGGTGGGGCGGAGGACTTCCATGTTTCTCTCGCGTTGTTGTAGTTGTGGTTTAAGGGTCAATTTTTCTTGGCCAGGAGTTTTTCAACTGGCAACTTGGTGATCGCAAAGCCGGCCAGCAGGATGGCCGAGTACAGCATCAGGTCACGGGAAATTTCCACGCCCTCGTACCAGGCGCCGATGATCACCGCGAACACCGGGAAGATGATGAACACGAATGACAAAATGATCGGGCTCAAACGTTTGAGCAACATGAAGTACACGATAAACCCGCCCACCGACGCCACCAATCCCAAGTAGAACAAGGCACTCCATGAACGCAGGGTGATGTTTTCGAACGTCGGTGTTTCAAACCACAGGCCGGCCACGAACAGCATCAACCCGGCGATGCCGATGGGCAATGTGTTGTAGGTAATCACGCTGATGGCGCTGCCTTTTTGCTTGGTGATGACGTAGCACAAGGCATGCATGATCGCGGCGGTCAGAATCGCCAGCACGCCGAAGAATTCGGCGTGGTCCAGGTGCAGGCCCTGGCTCTTGATGATCATGTAGAGGCTGCCGAAACCGATGCCGATGCCGACCACCTGGGAAAAGTAGATGCGCTCGCGCAAAAACAGCGCGGAAAAAATCAGGATGAACACCGGCATGCAGCTGAACAGCAGCGCGGTGAGGCCGGACGACACGTGCATCTCGCCGTAGTTGAGCAAGTAATAGGGAACGCTGAAGTACGACAGGGTCACAAATACGAAGAACCAGCGGCTTTCGCGCGGGAACAGGATCGGCTCGCGGCGCACCAGGGCAAAACACAGGAACAGCGGGAATGCGATCAGAAAGCGCAGCCCGGCGGACGTCAGCGGCGGCACGCTTTCGACGGCGATCTTGATGCCCAGCCAGGTGGTGCCCCAACTCAGGCACACGATAAGAAACATCACGCTGGTGACCAGACCGGCCAACCACTGTTTCTGATTTTTTGTTTTTGTAGTGTTTTCAAGAACGGCGGACATTGGCATCGTTTATTGCTTCCCTGAGCCGGAATTGAACTCTATATTGACTGTGTATTAAGTTGTTTCATCCGGTGATTGAACCCGTAAAAGCACACTATTAGGGCGAATGATGGCTGTCAAAACAAATATTGACATGGTGTCAATTATGCGTGAGGGGTTGTCCAGCGGTCAGGGCGTCAAGTACAAACGCCTGTCCGATGTGATGGAGCGGGGCATCCTTGAAGGCTTGATTGAGCCGGGGCGCAAACTGCCGCCCCATCGGGTTCTTTCCGATAACCTCGGCGTGACCATCGGCACCATCAGCCGAGCCTACGGCGAGCTGGAACGCCTGGGGTTAGTGGTGGCGCGTGTCGGTGACGGCACTTTCGTGCGCAAGCGTGGGATGGAGCGCCAGCGTGATGAAGGCTTTCGCAACGTCAGCGAAGAGCCACGCCAGTACTTCGATATGAGCCGCAACATGCACATTCCCGGGCAAGAGACGGTGTTTCTGGCCCAGAGCTTCCAAACCTTGTCGACCAACGCCAAATTCCTCCAGGACATCAGCGCCTATACGCCGGATGCCGGTTTGCCGCGCTACCGCGAGGCCGGTGCGCAATGGCTGGTGCAGCGCGATTTTCATCCGATTCCCGAGCAGGTCATCTGCGTCAACGGCGGCCAGCATGGCCTGCTCTGCGCCATGATGGCGTTGCTGCGGGCGGGGGATACGGTGGTCACTGAGCAACTGACTTACCCAGGGCTTATCACCGCCGCACGTATGCTCGGTGTACGGCTGATCGGCCTGGAGATGGATGACGAAGGCGTGCTGCCGGGTGCGCTGGATGAAGTCTGTCGTAATCACCGGGTTTCGGCGCTGTACTGCACGCCGACGATCCAGAACCCGACCACGGCCGTGCTGTCGGTCGCACGCCGGGAAGCGCTGGCCAAGGTGTGCCGCGAGCATAATCTGCTGATTTTGGAGGACGAAGCCCACGGCGTGTTGGTGGAAGATCGCCCGCCACCGCTGAGCTTTTTCGCGCCCGAGCGTACGATTTTGATCAGCAGCCTGAGCAAGGCGGTGTCTGCCGGGCTGCGGGTGGGGTATGTGCATGCGCCACCGGCATTGGTCAGCCGGATTTCGGCGGCCTTGCGCTCGACCTGCTGGATGGCTACGCCGGTGACGCTGGAGCTGGCGACGCAATGGATCGAAAACGGCACGGCGGAATACCTGCTGCGCCAGCAAATCAACGAAATCAGCCGGCGCAAGGCTCTGGTGCGTGATCTGCTGGTGGGGCTGGAATACCGCACTCACCTCAACAGCCCGCACTTCTGGATTGAAGTGCCGGAGCCCTGGCGTGCGTCGGAAATCGAGGCGGAGCTCAAGCAGAATAATTACCTGATCGCCACCGCTGAGGCATTTGCCGTAGGGCAGACGGCGGTGCCGCAGTTTATTCGGGCGAGTATTTGTAATACGTCAGGCGATGATCAGTTGCTGCGTGAGGGCTTTGATGCGCTGGCCACCGCGCTGGGGCAGGGCGGTGACAGGTTTCAGCTGTAGGCAGGTTTACCGCGTTATCGTTCATCGCAGGCAAGCCAGCTCCCACATTTGGAATGCATTCCCCTGTGGGAGCTGGCTTGCTGGGGCCAGTTCAGGTCTCCACCAGAATCTCCCCCATTTGGAATGCATTCCCTTGTGGGAGCTGGCTTGCCTGCGATGGGGGCCGTGCAGGCACCCACTATTTGAAGCGGCGCTCCACACCTTTTTCCACCAGAATCTTCGCCGAAATCTCTTCCACCGAAAAATGCGTGGAATTGATGTGCGCAATATTCTCGCGACGGAATAGATTTTCCACTTCGCGCACCTCGAACTCGCACTGGGCATAGCTGGAGTAACGGCTGTTGGGCTTGCGCTCGTTGCGGATGGCGGTAAGACGGTCCGGGTCGATGGTGAGGCCGAATAGCTTGTGCGAATGCGCACGCAGGGCGGCAGGCAGCGTCAGGTGCTCCATGTCGTCTTCGGTGAGCGGGTAGTTGGCTGCGCGGATACCGAATTGCATGGCCATGTACAGGCAGGTCGGGGTCTTGCCGCAGCGAGACACGCCCACCAGGATCAAGTCAGCCTTGTCATAGTAGTGGGTGCGGGCGCCGTCATCGTTGTCGAGGGCGAAGTTCACCGCCTCGATACGCTCCATATAGTTGGAGTTGTGGCCAATGGAATGGGACTTGCCCACGGAGTAGGAGGAATGTTCACTCAGCTCCTGTTCCAATGGCGCCAGGAACGTAGAGAAGATGTCGATCATGAAACCATTGGAGGTTGCCAGGATCTCACGAATGTCTTGATTGACGATGGTGTCGAAAATGATCGGGCGAAAACCGTCTTTTTCAGCCGCCAGATTGATTTGTTGTACCATGGCCCGCGCTTTATCCACGCTGTCTATATAAGGCCGCGTGAATTTGGCGAAGGTAATGTTTTCGAACTGCGCGAGCAGGCTCTGACCCAATGTTTCGGCTGTGATGCCGGTGCCGTCGGAGATAAAGAAAGCAGATCGTTTCATTTGAGCCCTGGGCCTTAAGCTGATGGCGAATCTTGGATATGATAGGCGCGATTTTGCCGTCCCGCAGTGGGCCGCATTCTCACTTATTTTCCAGGTCCAGGCCACAAGCGCTGGCGTTTGCTCCTGCTGAGCCGCCGGCGTCCTGAGCTTTTCCAACACAGAAAGTGGAGAGATCACCTTGGTAGAGTACGTAGTTTCCCTCGATAAGCTCGGCGTCCATGATGTAGAGCATGTGGGGGGCAAGAACGCATCCCTCGGCGAGATGATCAGTAATCTTGCAGGCGCTGGTGTGTCGGTGCCCGGTGGTTTCGCCACCACGGCCCAGGCTTACCGCGATTTCCTCGAGCTGAGCGGCCTCAACGCCCAGATCCACGCCGCGCTGGACGCCCTGGACGTCGATGACGTCAATGCCCTGGCGAAAACCGGCAGCCAGATCCGCCAATGGATCATGGACGCCGAGTTCCCCGAGAAGCTCAACGAAGAAATCCGTACCGCCTTCGCAGTACTGTCGGCCGGCAACCCGGACATGGCAGTTGCCGTGCGCTCCTCGGCCACCGCCGAAGACTTGCCGGACGCCTCTTTTGCTGGCCAGCAGGAAACTTTCCTGAACATCCGCGGCGTTGAAAACGTGATCCGCGCCGCCAAGGAAGTGTTTGCCTCGCTGTTCAATGACCGCGCTATTTCCTACCGCGTACACCAGGGTTTCGACCACAAGCTGGTGGCCTTGTCTGCCGGTGTGCAGCGCATGGTGCGTTCGGAAACCGGCACCGCCGGCGTGATGTTCACCCTGGACACCGAATCCGGTTTCCGTGACGTGGTGTTTATCACCGGCGCCTACGGCCTGGGCGAAACCGTCGTACAAGGCGCGGTTAACCCGGACGAGTTCTACGTCCACAAACACACCCTTGAGGCCGGCCGCCCGGCCATCTTGCGCCGCAACCTGGGCAGCAAGGCCATCAAGATGATCTACGGCGACGAGGCCAAGGCCGGTCGCTCGGTGAAAACCGTTGAAGTCGACAAGGCCGAACGCGCGCGTTTCTGCCTGACCGACGCTGAAGTCAGCGAACTGGCCAAACAAGCGATGATCATCGAAAAGCACTACAAGTGCCCGATGGACATCGAGTGGGCCAAGGACGGTGACGACGGCAAGCTGTACATCGTGCAAGCGCGTCCGGAAACCGTGAAAAGCCGCACTTCGGCCAACGTGATGGAACGCTACCTGTTGAAAGAAACCGGCACTGTGCTGGTGGAAGGTCGTGCCATCGGCCAGCGCATCGGCGCCGGCAAAGTGCGGATCATCAAGGACGTGTCTGAAATGGACAAAGTCCAGCCCGGTGACGTGCTGGTCTCCGACATGACCGACCCGGACTGGGAACCCGTGATGAAGCGCGCCAGCGCCATCGTCACCAACCGTGGCGGGCGTACCTGCCACGCGGCGATCATTGCCCGTGAGTTGGGGATTCCCGCAGTCGTCGGTTGCGGCAACGCCACCCAACTGTTGAAAGACGGCCAGGGTGTGACCGTGTCCTGTGCCGAAGGCGACACTGGCTTCATCTTTGAAGGTGAACTGGGCTTCGATATCAAGCAAAACTCCATCGATGCGATGCCGGACCTGCCGTTCAAGATCATGATGAACGTCGGCAACCCCGACCGTGCGTTCGATTTCGCGCAGTTGCCGAACGCCGGTGTGGGCTTGGCCCGCCTCGAGTTCATCATCAACCGCATGATCGGCGTACACCCTAAGGCGCTGTTGAATTACGACGGCCTGCCGCTGGAAATCAAGGAAAGCGTCGACAAGCGCATCGCCGGCTACAACGATCCAGTGGGTTTCTACGTCGAGAAGCTGGTGGAAGGCATCAGCACACTGGCGGCGGCGTTCTACCCGAAAAAGGTCATCGTGCGTCTGTCGGACTTCAAGTCCAACGAGTACGCCAACCTGATCGGCGGCAAGCTCTACGAGCCCGAAGAAGAAAACCCGATGCTGGGCTTTCGTGGTGCTTCGCGTTACATCAGCGAAGCCTTCCGTGACTGCTTCGAACTCGAATGCCGTGCCCTCAAGCGCGTGCGCAACGAGATGGGCCTGACCAACGTCGAGATCATGGTGCCGTTTGTACGGACCCTGGGCGAAGCGAGCCAAGTCGTCGACCTGCTGGCTGAAAACGGCTTGTCCCGCGGCGAGAATGGCCTGCGCGTGATCATGATGTGCGAACTGCCGTCCAACGCCATCCTGGCCGAGGAGTTCCTGGAGTTCTTCGACGGCTTCTCCATCGGGTCCAACGACCTGACCCAGTTGACCCTGGGCCTGGACCGTGACTCGGGGATCATCGCGCACCTGTTTGATGAGCGTAACCCTGCGGTCAAGAAGCTGCTGGCCAACGCCATTCAGGCCTGCAACAAGGCCGGCAAGTACATCGGTATCTGCGGCCAAGGCCCTTCCGACCACCCGGACCTGGCCAAATGGCTGATGGAACAGGGTATCGAGAGCGTCTCGCTGAACCCCGACTCCGTGCTGGAAACCTGGTTCTTCCTGGCGGAAGGCCAAGCGTCCGCTTAAGGGCGTGACGTCAAAAGTGCCGGTCACCCAGCCTGGGTGACCGGCATTCTTATCTGTACAGGGCGGAATTCCATCCGGACGCCGCCCTTTTTTGTGCAAGAGCATTATGCAAAGCAGCAGCAACCTATTTCCCGTCGCCTTGATCAGCGCTGAACGTCGTGGCGACCTGAGTGAAGATGTGTACCGCCTCAAACCCGGCAACAGCCCCGACGGCACCGTTGAGCTGGCTGTGACCCGTTTGGGCCTGGCAGATGTCCCGGAAAACCGGGGCACGCCGGTAATTTTATTGCACGGCAGTTTTTCCAATCGGCGCTTCTGGTATTCGCCCAAAGGTATCGGCCTGGGCGCTTACCTGGCGCGTCAGGGGTTTGATGTGTGGATCCCGGAAATGCGCGGCCATGGCCTGTCCAAGCGCAATCAGGATTACGCCAGAAACCGCGTCGCCGATTATGCGCGTTACGATTTGCCGGCGATCGGCGCGTTTGTCCGTGAGCAAAGCGCACAAATCCCGCACTGGATCGGCCACTCCCTGGGCGGCACTGCCTTGGCAGCGGCTTTGGGCGGTCAGCACCTTGGCGCGCCAGCCGTGGCGTCGGTAGCCCTGTTTGGCTGCCAGGTCAGCCGCACCCACTGGCCGTTGAAGATTCCGCCGCTGGAGTGGACCGGCCGTTTGCTCTTGAAACGCTTTGGTGAAGTATCCGGTGTACGGCTCAAACGCGGCCCCGAGGACGAGCCGGCGGGCGTGATGATCGAAGCCATGCGCTGGAACGGCCTGTTCGGTCGTTTTGGCGATGGCAAGCAGGACTGGTGGAAAGGCCTGGCCGATGTCGACGTGCCGCTGCTGGCGGTCAGCGCTGCTGGCGATCAACAGGACCCGGACTGGGCTTGTCGCAAGTTGTTCGAACAAGTTGGCTCTGAACACCGCCAATACCTGTGCCTGGGGCGCAAGCAAGGCTTCAGCGGGGATTTCGGGCACGTCGAGATGCTGGTCAGCAAGGCCGCGCAGGCCGAAGTGTGGCCGTTGATGGCGCAATGGCTGAAAGATCCACTGACACCTTTATTCGCAGCAGAGCCCCAGGTAGCTGCAACGGTTTAGCATAACCGCTCTGCCAAGGGCGTTTCACTCCAGAGAGGTTGCGGCTAAGATATGACGCGTCAGACGCTTCTGGTCATATTCAGTCGCGCAGTCGCTATTGCGTTGCGATGGCGTGGGTCTGATCATGGCCGCCGCTGAGGGGTGAGCGCTTAAACTTCAGCCGCTGTGACGCGTTTTTCTGATGTACACCGTGGGATGTTCGACCTCTTCCTTGATGACAGGAGTTTCCCGATGATTCATTACGTGACGCCCGATCTGTGCGACGCCTACCCGGAGCTGGTGCAGGTAGTTGAGCCGATGTTCAGTAATTTCGGTGGCCGAGACTCCTTTGGCGGTGAAATCGTCACCATCAAGTGCTTCGAAGACAATTCGCTGGTCAAGGAACAGGCCGACCAACCAGGCGCCGGCAAAGTACTGGTGGTCGATGGCGGCGGTTCCCTGCGTCGCGCGCTGCTGGGCGACATGATCGCCGAGAAAGCTGCAAAAAATGGTTGGGAAGGGTTGGTGATCTACGGTTGCGTGCGTGATGTCGACGTCCTCGCCCAGACAGACCTGGGTGTGCAGGCGCTGGCGCCTCACCCCATGAAGACCGACAAGCGCGGCATTGGCGACCTGAACGTGGTGGTGACGTTTGCCGGCGTGACATTCCGCCCTGGTGAGTACGTCTACGCCGACAATAATGGCGTGATCGTTTCGCCAAGCCCGCTGAAAATGCCTGAATAAACCGCAGTAGCCGAAAGGGGTGAGGATGTTCGAGGAAGAAAACGCGCAATGGGGGCTGGTGCATGCCCTGGTGCTGGACGGTAAAGGCGGTGCGCGTTCGATTGCCCGGACTGAGCTCGATGATTTGCAGCTGCAGCCTCAGGAAAGCCTGTGGCTGCATTGGGATCGCAGCCATCCACAAACCCAGACCTGGTTGCGTAAATCCAGCGGTTTGAGCGAATTTGCCTGCGACTTGTTGCTGGAGGAAAACACCCGACCGCGCCTGTTGCCGCTGCCGGACAGCGAATTGCTGTTGTTTCTGCGCGGAGTCAACCTCAACCCTGGCGCCGAGCCGGAAGACATGGTCTCGGTGCGTATTTTCGCGGCAGCCAGTCGCGTGATTTCCCTGCGCTTGCGCCCATTGCGGGCTACCGATGAGCTGCTGGTGCAACTGGCTGAGGGCAAAGGGCCAAAAACCGCCTCTGAACTCATCCTTTATATGGCGCAGTACCTGACCAATAAAGTGCAGGATCTGGTCACCGACCTGTCCGAAGTCGTCGATTTAGAGGAAGAAAAACTCGATGCCGACGAACGGTATACTCCGGAGCACGGCAACGTCTTGCAGATCCGTCGACGGGCTGCCGGATTGAAGCGTTTCCTGGCGCCGCAGCGGGATATTTTTGCGCAGCTGACGCGGATCAAATTAGCGTGGTTTTGTGATGACGATGCTGACTACTGGAACGAATTGAACAACAGCCTGACGCGCTACCTGGAAGAGCTCGAACTGACCCGGGAGCGCGTGGGGCTGGTACTTGAGGCCGAAGACCGGCGCTTGAGCGTACGCATGAATCGCACCATGTACCGCTTCGGGATCATCACCGGGATCTTCCTGCCGATGAGTTTTCTGACCGGTTTGCTGGGTATAAATGTGGGCGGGATTCCGTTCTCTGCCAGCCCCTATGGATTCGTGATTGCCTGCTTGTTGATGGTCTCGGTAGCACTGGGGCAATGGTGGCTATTTCGACGATTGCGCTGGGTTTGACCTGAATATGACCTGAACACAGGCAGGGGCACATGTGACCCAAAGAATTTAACCCTCGTCTTTTAACTCACTTGCGAGAGGTCTTTATGCACGATCCGTTCGAACAGTCTTTGCGTGACATGCTCAATGCGTCGCCATCCAACCGTGATGACGATGCATGCCTGGGCCGCGTGTTGAAAACCGCCAACCGTCAGGTAGGGGCGGGTGACCTGTTCGGTCTGCTGGGTCGTTGGTTGCCGGCGTTGATGATGGCCCTGAACAATGGTTCGGCCCACGTATCGCCGGTTTCGCGTCGTAAACCTCTTGCTCGCACTGCTGATAAGGCTGATTGAATATGGAACTTGATCTCTGGACCCAGAGCCTGGTCACCGCGATGACCGCATTGTGGACCAAGGTGGCGAATTTCATTCCCAACCTGTTTGGTGCTCTGGTTTTGGTGTTGCTGGGCTTTGTCGTGGCCAAGTTGCTCGACACCCTGCTGTCCAAATTGCTCGCAAAATTGGGGCTGGATCGCTTGATGGCGGGCACCGGCCTGACCAAGCTGCTGGGCCGTGCAGGGCTGCAAGTGCCGATCTCAACCCTCATCGGTAAGATCGTTTATTGGTTCGTTCTGCTTATTTTTCTGGTTTCTGCGGCTCAATCCCTTGGACTTGAGCGAGTTTCAGCTACGCTCGACATGCTGGCGCTGTATTTGCCGAAGGTTTTCGGCGGCGCGCTGGTGTTGCTGGTAGGTGTTTTACTGGCGCAACTGGCCAACGGGCTGGTGCGCGGTGCTGCTGAAGGCGTGGGGTTGGACTATGCTGCGGGCCTGGGGCGAATTGCCCAGGGGCTGGTGATCATCATCAGTATTTCCGTCGCGATCAGCCAGCTGGAGGTCAAAACTGACCTTCTAAACCACGTGATTGTGATTGTTTTGATTACCGTTGGTCTGGCAGTTGCGCTGGCCATGGGTTTGGGAAGCCGGGAAATTGCCGGTCAGATTCTTGCGGGAATCTATGTGCGTGAGCTGTATCAGGTTGGGCAACAGGTGCGTGTGGGCGAGGTCGAAGGGCAAATCGAGGAGATCGGCACGGTCAAGACGACGGTGCTGACCGATGACGGTGAGCTGGTATCGCTGTCCAATCGGATTCTCCTCGAGCAGCAGGTCAGTAGCCGCTAACCCGGCAAATCCTGCTAATGTACGCCGCCGCAAACCCGGGAGACCGGGCTGTAGCGGACATTGACCTGACTGTCGGCACGACTTGTTTTGAATAAAGCCCAAACGCTGTCCACGCGCTATGACCCCCGTGAGCTCTCTGATGAGGAGTTGGTCGCGCGCTCGCACACGGAGCTGTTTCACGTAACACGCGCGTACGAAGAATTGATGCGCAGGTATCAACGCACTCTGTTCAACGTTTGTTCAAGGTATTTAGGGAACGATAGAGATGCGGATGATGTCTGTCAGGAAGTGATGCTCAAGGTGCTGTACGGCCTGAAGAACTTCGAGGGCAAATCGAAGTTCAAGACATGGCTCTATAGCATCACGTACAACGAGTGCATCACGCAGTATCGTAAGGAACGGCGAAAGCGTCGCTTGATGGACGCTTTAAGTCTGGACCCCCTTGAGGAAGCGTCTGAAGAAAAGGCGCCGGTACCCGAGGAAAAGGCCGGACTTGATCGCTGGTTGGTGCATGTGAATCCGATTGACCGGGAAATTCTGGTGCTACGATTTGTCGCAGAGCTGGAGTTTCAGGAAATTGCTGACATCATGCACATGGGTTTGAGTGCTACAAAAATGCGTTACAAGCGTGCTCTTGATAAATTACGTGAGAAATTTGCGGGCGAGACTGAAACTTAGTGCGTGGCAAATATCTCTTACGTGTAGGCAAGTTCTGTTAGACTTGTCGCCGAGTTGTCCCCCGGTTTGTGGGACTGCTTTACAATCACCAGATGGGGATTTAACGGATGAAACTGAAAAACACCTTGGGCTTTGCCATTGGTTCTATTATTGCCGCTACTTCTTTCGGCGCACTGGCACAAGGCCAAGGCGCAGTTGAAGGCGAGCTGTTCTACAAGAAGCAGTACAACGATAGCGTTAAGCACATCGAAGACGGCTTCAACCCAGGCGCTCGCATTGGTTACTTCCTGACCGACGACCTGTCGTTGAACCTGTCCTACGACAAAACCAACCACACCCGTTCGAACGACGGTACTGGCAGCCAGAAGATCGGTGGCGACACTAGCAGCCTGACTGCTCAGTACCACTTCGGCCAGGCTGGCGTTGACAGCCTGCGTCCATACGTAGAAGGCGGTTTCGGCCACCAAAGCCGTGGCAACGTCAAAGCTGACGGCCACAGCGGTCGCGACCAGTCCACCCTGGCTATCGCCGGCGCTGGCGTGAAGTACTACTTCACCAACAACGTGTACGCTCGTGCCGGTGTTGAAGCTGACTACGCACTGGACAACGGCAAGTGGGACTACTCCGCACTGGTCGGCCTGGGTGTGAACTTCGGCGGTAACGCTGGCGCAGCTGCTCCAGCTCCTACCCCAGCACCAGCTCCAGAGCCAACTCCAGAGCCAGAAGCTCCAGTTGCTCAGGTTGTTCGTGTTGAGCTGGACGTTAAGTTCGACTTCGACAAGTCGGTTGTTAAGCCTAACAGCTACGGCGACGTGAAAAACCTGGCCGACTTCATGGCTCAGTACCCAGCTACCAACGTAGAAGTTGCTGGTCACACTGACTCCATCGGTCCAGACGCTTACAACCAGAAGCTGTCCCAGCGTCGTGCTGACGCTGTTAAGCAAGTCCTGGTTAAAGACGGCGTTGCTCCTAGCCGCATCACCGCGGTAGGTTACGGCGAATCCCGCCCAGTTGCTGACAACGCAACTGAAGCTGGTCGCGCTGTTAACCGTCGCGTAGAAGCGTCGGTTGAAGCTCAAGCTCAGTAATTACTGAGTGGTAGAAAAAAGCCCGGCTTAGGCCGGGCTTTTTTTTGCCTGAAATTTACCTCAGGCGCTGGCTGACACAGTAATAGAGGCGGCTTGCCCTGCGCCAGCAACACTGCCGATCACCAGGATTGCAGGGCTTTTCAGAGCAAATACCTGTGCATCGGTATGCATGTGCGCCAGAGTGCTGCGGCACTCGCGTTGCTGAGGCAATGATGCGTTCTCGATCATCGCCACCGGCGTATCCGCTGCCATTGCGCCCTCCAGCAATTGCTGACGAATCTCCTCCAGCTTCGCCACGCCCATATACACCACCAATGTCGTACCGCCCTCGGCCAAGGCACGCCAGTTCAGGCTGCTGTCGTCCTGGGTATGCGCCGTGACCAGCGTCACACCGCGGCTGACCCCGCGCAGCGTCAGGGGAATATCGCAGTTCGTTGCACCTGCCAGGCCCGCGGTAATCCCGTTGACCAATTCCACCTCAACCCCGCGTTCACGCAACCACAGCGCTTCTTCGCCGCCCCGGCCGAAAATACACGGGTCGCCGCCCTTAAGTCGCACCACGCATTTGCCTTGGCGCGCATAGCGCAGCATCAGGCGGTGGATAAAATCCTGGGGTGTCGAACGGCAGCCGCCGCGCTTGCCCACGGTTATCACCCGAGCGTCCGGGCAGTGCTCCAGCACCCTCGGGTTGACCAAATCATCGATCAGCACCACATCGGCTGCGTGCAGGGCGCGTACCGCCTTGAGGGTTAACAACTCCGGATCACCGGGGCCTGCGCCTACCAGCCAGACTTTTGCGCTCATGTTTATCCCCTCACACACTGATTGCGATTGGCAGCGACGTGCTGGCCAAAAGACGTTTGATTTCCGGTACACAAGAGCCGCACTGCGTGCCGCAGCCCAGTTCCTGCTTAAGCCCGGCCAGGTCCAGGCCACGGCCGATACCGGCGCATACCGCGCTTTCACTGACGCTCTTGCAGTTGCACAAAATTTTACTGCTGGCTGCCGCGCCGCCCGGTGGTGCACTGAGCGGCGCAAGTAACCAGCGCCGTAGTTGATCGTCGGCACGGCCTTCCAACCACAAACTCTGCAACCAATGCCGTGCCAGGGTTTCGCCGGCCAGGCGCAGCGCGGTGATGCGGCCTTTTTCGATTTTTACCCGCTTGCCAATCGAACGCCGCGGATCGTCATAGGCCATGACCGGGCCGTCATTGAGGCCCAGCAGTTCGTCGATACGGGTTAACAGTTGCAAGTCGGGCGCCTCGGTATGGGCTGCGCGCACCAGAAGAGCCGGCCGTTCACGCCCGGCCAGGCTCAAGCTGACGTAGGCAAAGCCCTCACACAGCGGGCGTAGGGCGTCAAAGTGTTGCTGCACATTTCCCTCGATCAGCGCGAACAGCTGCCACGGCAGTTGCACTGGCTCCAGGCGCACGCCGCTGTGTTTGAGTTCGGGCTGTTTCGACAAGGGGTCGAACGCCGGCTGGGTAAGGGCATTAACACCGCCCTTGAGAAAGCGATCACCCCAATGCATCGGCAGGAATGCCTGGCCCGGGCGCACGCTGTCATCGCTGCTGACGGCGATAATCACGCTGCCACGACGGCTTTTCAGGCTGACCAGATCGCCCTCTTTGAAACGGTGCCGACGCAGCTCATCCGGGTGCAGGCTCAGCAGTGCTTCATTGACGTGCCCGAACAACTGCGCGGCTGTGCCGGTGCGGCTCATGCCGTGCCATTGATCGCGCAGGCGCCCGGTGATCAGGGTCAGTGGGAAGCGCGCGTCACGTTGTTCTTTGGCGGCGCGGTAAGGGTCGGCGATAAAGTGCGCGCGGCCGCTGTGTGTCGGGAACACACCCTCGGTGTACAGGCGCGGCGTGCCCGCTTGTGCGCCCACGGGAAATGGCCATTGCTGCGGGCCGAGCTGGTCGAGCAGGGCATGGCTGATACCCGACAGGTCTAGGTCGCGGTTACGGGTCAACATCTTGTACTCATCAAAGATCTGCGCCGGTTGCTCGAAGGCGAACAAACTCGGCAACCCCGGACGCAAGCGTTGCTCAAGGCGCTGTGCGAAATCCACGGTAATCGCCCAGTCCGGCCGTGCTTCCCCGGGTGGGTCGATGGCGCGGCGTACGTGGGAAATCCGCCGTTCGGAATTGGTCACCGTGCCTTCTTTCTCGCCCCAACTGGCGGCGGGTAACAGCAGGTCGGCGTAGGCGGCGGTTTCGGTGGTGCGAAAAGCCTCCTGCAACACCACGAACGGGCAGGCCGCTAATGCCGCACGCACGCTGTTCTGGTCCGGCAAGGATTGCGCGGGGTTGGTACAGGCAATCCACACGGCCTTGATCTTGCCGGCCTGGATCTGTTCGAACAGTTCGATAGCCGTAAGCCCGGTAGGCGCCGGCAACGATTCAACGCCCCAATAGGCCGCGACTTCAGCCCTGTGCTCAGGGTTGGCCGCCTCGCGATGCCCCGGCAGCAGGTTCGACAAACTGCCGGTTTCGCGCCCGCCCATGGCATTTGGCTGGCCGGTCAGGGAAAACGGCCCGCAACCCGGCCGACCAATGGTGCCGGTGGCCAGGTGCAGGTTGATCAGCGCACTGTTTTTGGCGCTGCCGGCGGTGGACTGGTTGAGCCCCATGCACCACAGCGAGAGAAAACTGCCGGAGGTGCCGACCCACTCTGCACACACGCGCAACTGCTCGACGCTGATGCCGCACAACTGCGTGACCATCTGCGGCGTGTAGTCATGCACCAGTCGTTTCAACTCGAGCAACCCATCGGTATGCGTCTGGATAAAGTCGCGGTCGATCCAGTCTTCCCACAGCAACAGGTGCAAGATCCCATGGAACAGCGCCACATCGGTGCCCGGCAGGATCGCCAGGTGCAGGTCGGCCAAATCGCAAGTGTCTGTGCGCCGTGGGTCGATCACCAGCACTTTCATCTGCGGGCGCCGCGCCTTGGCTTCCTCAAGACGTCGGAACAATACCGGATGGGCGTAGGCCATGTTGCTGCCGACGATCATCACGCAATCACTTGCCTCCAGGTCTTCATAGCTGCACGGCGGCGCATCGGCGCCCAGGCTGCGCTTGTAGCCGACCACTGCCGAAGACATGCACAGCCGCGAATTGCTATCGATATTGTTGGTGCCCACCAGCGCGCGGGCCAGCTTGTTGAAGCTGTAGTAGTCCTCGGTCAGCAACTGGCCAGAGATGTAAAACGCCACGCTGTCCGGTCCATGTTCGGCAAGGGTGTCGGCGAACACGTTGGCCGCGTGGTCCAGGGCGGTGTCCCAGTCGGTGCGGGCGCGGGACAGGCCTTTGCCCAGGCGCAGTTCCGGGTACAAGGCACGGGCGGTCAGGTCGCCGGTCAGGTGCAGGCTCGAACCCTTGCTGCACAACTTGCCGAAGTTGGCCGGGTGGTTCGGGTCGCCTTGCACACCCAGGATCTGCACGCCGTCATGCTCGATCAGCAGGCCGCAACCCACCCCGCAGTAACAGCAGGTGGACGCGGTGGTCTGGCGGTTCATCAACCGGCGTCCCGCAGGGCCAGCATCACCCGGCCGTTTTCCACACGGGCGGGGTGATGATGGGCGCAACCGATGTCCGGCGCCTGGGCTTCGCCCGACGCCAGGTCGATCTGCCAGTTGTGCAGCGGGCAGGCCACGCGCTTGCCGTAGATCAAGCCTTGGGACAGCGGCCCGCCTTTGTGTGGGCAGCGGTCATCAAGAGCGAAAACCTCATCGTCACTGGTACGAAAAATCGCAATATCGCCTTTTGGCCCATTGATGATGCGCGAGCCCAGGGCGTTGATTTCATCGAGGGCGCAGATATCCAGCCAGTTCATGCCGACACCTCCAGCTGTTTGACGGGGATGACCTCGAATTCCTTTTTCAGCAGCGGCTGTTCCAGGCGTTCTTTCCACGGGTCTTGTTCGAATGACAGCGAGAATTGCAGGCGCTCGTTGAGGGCTTGGCGCCGGGCCGGGTCTTCCAGAACGGCTTTCTTGATGTGCTCCATGCCTACCCGTTGCAGGTAATGCACGGTGCGCTCGAGGTAGAAAGCCTCTTCGCGATACAGCTGCAGGAACGCGCCGTTGTATTCACGCACCTCTTCGGCAGTTTTCAGCTTGACGAAAAACTCCGCGACTTCGGTCTTGATCCCACCGTTGCCGCCGATGTACATCTCCCAGCCGGAGTCGACGCCGATAATGCCGACGTCCTTGATGCCCGCTTCCGAGCAGTTGCGTGGGCAACCGGACACCGCCAGCTTGACCTTGTGCGGCGACCACATATTGAACAGGTCGTGCTCCAACTCGATACCCAACTGCGTGGAGTTCTGCGTGCCGAAGCGGCAGAACTCGCTGCCCACGCAAGTCTTCACGGTGCGGATGGATTTGCCATAGGCGTGGCCGGAGGGCATGTCGAGGTCCTTCCACACACCGGGCAAATCCTGTTTCTTGATGCCCAGCAGGTCGATGCGCTGGCCGCCGGTGACCTTGACCATCGGCACGTTGTACTTGTCGGCCACGTCAGCAATGCGCCGCAGCTCCGACGGATTGGTCACACCGCCCCACATCCGTGGGACTACGGAGTAGGTGCCGTCTTTCTGAATGTTGGCGTGGGCGCGTTCGTTGATCAGGCGCGATTGCGGGTCGTCCTTGGCCTCGCCGGGCCAGGTGGAGATCAGGTAATAGTTCAGGGCCGGGCGGCAGGTCGCGCAGCCGTTGGGGGTGCGCCAGTTCAGGTAGCTCATGGTGCCGGCGATGGTCAGCAGGTGCTGGTCGCGGATCGCCTGGCGGATTTGCCCATGGTTGAGGTCGCTGCAGCCGCAGATGGCTTTTTCGCTTTTGGGTTGGACGTCGGCGGCGCCGCCCACGGTGTTGATCAGGATCTGTTCCACCAGCCCGGCGCAGGATCCGCAGGAGCTGGCGGCTTTGGTGTGCTTCTTCACATCGTCAACGCTGAACAACCCGTGTTCCTGGATCGCCTTGACGATGGTGCCTTTGCACACGCCGTTGCAGCCGCAGACTTCGGCGTTGTCGGCCATGCTCATGGCTTTGTCCTGGCCTTGGTGGCCGACATCGCCTAAAGCATTTTCGCCAAACATCAGGTGATCACGAATCTCGCCAATCGCGTGGTTCTCACGGATCTGGCGGAAATACCAACCACCGTCGGCGGTATCGCCGTACAGGCACGCGCCAACCAGGATGTCGTCCTTGATCACCAGCTTCTTGTACACGCCGCCAATCGGGTCGGAGAGGGTGATGGTCTCAGTGCCTTCGCCACCCATGAAATCCCCGGCGGAAAACAGGTCGATGCCGGTGACCTTCAGCTTGGTCGAGGTCACCGAGCCTTTGTAAGTGGCAAAGCCCAGTTGGGCCAGGTGATTGGCGCAGACCTTGGCCTGTTCGAACAGCGGCGCCACCAGGCCGTAGGCGATCCCACGGTGGCTGGCGCACTCGCCGATGGCATAGATGCGCGGGTCGTAGGTTTGCAGAGTGTCATTGACCAGAATCCCTCGGTTGCAGGGGATGCCGGATTTCTCTGCCAGTTCGGTGTTGGGGCGGATGCCGGCGGCCATCACCACCAAGTCGGCGGGGATGATGTCGCCATTCTTGAACTGCACCGAGCCGACACGACCATTGCCGGCGTCGTGCAGGGCCTGGGTTTGCTCGCACAGGCGAAACACCAGGCCACGGCTTTCCAGTTCGGTTTGCAGCAACTGGCCGCTGGTCTTGTCCAGCTGGCGTTCCAGCAGCCATTCGCCGATGTGCACCACGGTCACGTGCATGCCGCGCAACATCAGGCCGTTGGCGGCTTCCAGGCCGAGCAGACCACCGCCGATGACCACCGCGTGCTTGTGGGTCCTGGCGGTGTCGATCATGGCCTGGGTGTCGGCGATGTCGCGGTAGCCGATCACACCCTGCAAGGTATTGCCGGGGATTGGCAGGATAAAAGGCGTCGAGCCGGTGGCAATCAACAGGCGGTCGTACTCGGCCTCGCTGCCGTCCTCAGCGATGACGATGCGTCTTACGCGGTCGATCTGCACCACTTTGCGGTTGAGCAACAGCTTGATGTGGTTGTCCAGGTACCAGTCGAGGTCGTTGAGCACGATCTCTTCGAAGGTCTGCTCGCCGGCCAGCACTGGTGACAGCAGGATGCGGTTGTAGTTGGTGTGGGGCTCGGCGCCGAACACCGTGATGTCGTACAGGTCGCTGCTCAGCTTGAGCAATTCTTCAAGGGTGCGAACCCCGGCCATGCCGTTGCCGATCATCACCAGTTTGAGTTTCTTCATGTCGTTCTCCGCAATGGCTCGACAAATCGTGCGCAAACAAAAAAAGGCGCCCCCACCAGTTACCTGGCGAGGACACCTTTGTCCGGTCCCGTTCTCTCGGGAAGCTCGACCCTTCGACGTTGAAGGGGCGGCTATATGTGAGTTGTTGATGAAGCTAATGCAGCGGTTGTGCCAAGTCGCCGGACGCCCGTTTTATTGGGATTCCCATCGATATTGCGTGGGAATTCGCCCCCTAGTGGTGCAGCAGCCAGTACAGCAGCACCAGATTGACCAGCAGCGAGACGGTCGCCAGGGTTTGCCAGACCTTGAGCGGCTCGCGCTCCAGCAACGGTTTGGGTCGTACGCTCAATTCACGGCGGTCGGCCTGTTCCAGCACCAGCAACCATTCCTCGGCGGTTTCATAACGTTCTGCGGGCTGTGCGGCCACAGCGCGTTCCAGGCTCAACGGCAACCAGTCCGGTAAATCGGGGCGGTAACGACTGGCGCTGACGGGCTGGGTGAAACGTGGCCGCTGGAAAGCTTCGATTTCACCGTAGGGGTAATGCCCGGTCAGCAGGTAATAGAGCGTGACACCGATACTGTATAAATCCTGTTGCGGCGTAGGACGTTCGCCACTGAAGGCTTCGGGCGCGATAAAACTTGGGGTGCCGGGCAGCAAATGGGCGCGGTCCTCGGAAAGCCCCGGGCAGTAGGCCAGGCCGAAATCCAGCACGCGTAATTCGCCATCATCGCCCAGCAGCAGGTTTTCCGGCTTGATGTCACGGTGCAGGATCTGCCGTCGATGCAGAAGGCCCACTGCCCGCAGCAAACGCTCGGCAATGGACTGCCATTGCGCCAAGGGCAGCGGGCCTTGTTGCTGGAACAGCTGCGCGAGGGTCTGCCCCGAATATTCACGCATCACGTAGTACAAATGCTGACGCCCACTGGCCGCATGCACTTCAGGAAACGCGCGCCCGGCCGCTCGTCGCAGAAACCATTCTTCCGACAGCAAGGCTTGGCCGGCGTCGTTGTCATCGTCGCGGTTGAGCGGCAAGGTTTTCAACAGCCAAGCTTGTTGCTGGGCATCGCGCACGCGGTACAGCAATGACTGTCGGCTTTGCGCCAGCAGGCTTTCAACCTGCCAGCCTTCAAAGCGTTGCCCGGCCTTCAGGGGCGGTGGCAGCGGCCATTGCTGCAACTGCACCAGCGCATCGCCCAGGGTCGCGGCGCCTAGCTGGTCGATACGCACCAGCAGCGCGCTGGCATTGTCCTGGCTGGCGGCCAGGTGTGCGGCACTGACGAGCGTGTTCACCGCCACATCGAGATTGGTTTGTTCGCGCAGGATCGCGCTGATGCTGTGGTCGCCCAACGTGGCCCACACGCCATCGCTGAGCAGCAGGAAGCACTCGCCTTCGCGCAGTTCACCGTCGAGAAAGTCCAGCACCAGGTGCTGATCCAGGCCGAGGGCGCGCTTGAGCACATGCTGCATGCCCGGTTGTTCCCACACATGGTCTTGCGTGATGCGCTGCAACTCGCCGTCCAGCCAGCGATACACCCGGCAATCCCCCACATGCGCCAGGGTGAAGCGTTGGCCGCGAAATACCAGGGCGCTGAGGGTGGTCAGCAGCGGCTGGCCACCGCCGTTGGCCTGCAACCAGCGGTTCTGTGCCAGTAACAGTCGCTCCAGTGCCTGGGCCACACCCCAGGTTTGCGGCGTGGCGTAGTAGTCCAGGGCCAGCGCCTGCAAGGTTGAACGGGCGGCCAGGCCACCGTCGGCGCATTGGCTGACGCCATCGGCGATGGCGCACAGGTAACCCTTGCTTGCGGCCAGTTCCGGCATGGGCGTGACCACCCGCAGGGCATCCTGGTTTTCTGCCCGCGGGCCGATGGCGCTGGCCTGGGCGACGCTCAGTTGCAGGCTCATCAGACGCGTGCGGCGGTCACGGCGGCCGAGCCCCACGTGGTTCTCCAGCGACGCTTGACGCCGTGCAGGCCGAACCAGGCCAACACGCCAAGGCTGGCAAATAACCACAAGGCCAGCTGATAACTGCCGGTGCTCTGTTTGATCGCGCCCATGCCTGCCGCCAGGGCAAAGCCGCCAATGCCGCCCGCCATGCCGATCAGGCCGGTCATCACGCCTATTTCGCGGCGAAAACGCTGGGGCACCAGTTGGAACACCGCGCCATTACCTGCACCGAGGCCGAGCATGGTGCAGACGAAAAGCGCCAGTGCGGCGTAGGAACTTGGCAGGTTGAAACCCACGGCGGCGATGCAAATCGCTGCCACGCCGTACATGCCGAGCAGGGTGCGAATCCCACCGAAGCGGTCGGCCAGTGCACCGCCCAAGGGGCGCATCAAGCTGCCGCCAAACACACAGGCGGCGGTGTAGTAGCCGGCGGTCACCGGGCTCAGGCCGTACTGGTCGTTGAAGTAGCCGGGCAAAGCGCTGGCCAGCCCGATAAAGCCGCCGAACGTCACGCTGTAGAAGAACATGAACCACCAGCTGTCGCGGTCGCCCAAGGCTTTGAAATAGTCGGCCATGGACTTGGCTTTCGGGCGCTCGGGCGCATTGCGCGCGAGCCACGCGAACACGATCAGTGTCAGCACCAGCGGGATCAGCGCGAAGCCGAACACATTGCTCCAGCCAAATGCGGCGGCCAATACCGGCGCCAGCAAGGCGGCAAATACGGTGCCGGAGTTGCCGGCGCCGGCAATACCCATGGCCTTGCCTTGGTGCTCAGCCGGATACCACTGGGAAGCCAAGGGCAGGGCGACTGCAAAGGATGCACCGGCCATGCCCAGGAACACGCCCAGCAACAGCGCTTGCTCGTAGGTATGGATGCCGAGTTTCCAGGCGCCGAACAGGGCGGCGATCACAATCACCTGGCCGATCAGCCCGGCGGTCTTGGGTGACAGCTTGTCGGCCAGCATGCCCATCAAAAAGCGCAGCACCGCGCCTGCCAGGATTGGCGTGGCCACCACCAGGCCGCGTTGCTGGGTGGTCAGGTGCAGGTCGGCGGCAATCTGCACCGCCAGTGGCCCCAGCAGGTACCAGACCATGAAGCTCAGGTCGAAATACAGGAACGCGGCAAACAGGGTCGGGGTGTGCCCGGATTTCCAGAAGCTTGATTTCATCACGCACCTCAACGGTTGGGGGTCTTGTCAGAAGGCCTGTTGGCCCCAATCGCCGGGGCCAAAACGAAAAAAAACGCCGCCATCGAGTTCGCGAGTGCAAACCGGATGAGCGACGTCTTTGTCGTAGAAGGGGCAACCGCCGTTGGCTACCTGTAATAAGTGCTTAGCAAGAGCTGCGCCAGTTCAGCCGAGCAGCTCACTCATGGCGATGATCTGCTCGGCCACCTGGATCAATTTCTGCTGGCGGCTCATGGCCTGGCGGCGCATCAGGGTGTAGGCCTCTTCCTCATTGCAGTGCTTCATTTTCATCAGCATGCCCTTGGCCAACTCGATGCGCTTGCGCTCGGCCAACTGTTGGTCACGGGCCTGGAGCTGGGCGCGCAAGGCCTGGTCGCTTTCAAAGCGGGCCATGGCCACATCGAGAATCGGCTGCAGGCGCTGGGCCTGAATGCCTTCGACGATGTAGGCGCTGACCCCGGACTTGATCGCCTGGCGCATCACGTTCGGGTCGTGCTCATCGGTGAACATCACGATGGGTCGCGGCTGGTCGCGGCTGACCAGCACCACTTGCTCCATCACATCGCGACCGGGTGACTCGGTATCGATCAGGATCACGTCCGGGCGCACCGTTTCGACGCGCGCCGGCAAGTCGATGGTCAAGCCGGACTCATCGATCACCTCGAAACCGGCCTCGGTCAAAGCGGCTTTGAGGCGCCCAACCTTGCGCGGGGTGTCGTTGATCAACAGGATTCGTAACATAGTCGTGGTCCTGTCAGCGCAGTGCCTGGCGGCTGGTAAGGTTCGCCAGGGCATGCAGTCGGAAGCTGCGGGCGTAGGCGGCGGGGTCGGAGCCGTCCCAGATCTTGCCGTCGATCAACAGGCTGCTGCGCATGTCTTGGGCGTTGGCCGGGACGCCAACGGCAGTCGCGGCCTGGCGATACAGGTCCAGTTGCTGCACCTGGCGAGCCACGCCCAGGTAGTCCGGGTCTTCGCGCAGCAGGCCCCAACGTCGAAACTGGGTCATGAACCACATGCCATCGCAGAGGTACGGCAGGTTCACCTCGCCATCAGCAAAAAAGCGCAGGGCGTGCGGGTCTTGCCACTGGTTGCCGAGGCCGTCGTCATAAGCCCCCAGCAAGCGGGGTTCGATGCAGTCGAGCGGGGCATCGAGGTACTCGCGAGCGCTGAGCAGTTGTGCGGTAGAGCGGCGGTTTTCCTGGCTTTGTTCGATAAAACGGCTGGCCTCGAGGATCGCCATAACCAGTACGCGGGCGGTGTTTGGGTATTGATCGACGAACGCCTGGGTGCAGCCGAGCACTTTTTCTGGGTGGTTTGGCCAGATCGACTGGGTAGTGGCCAGGGTGAACCCCTGGTTTTGCTTGACCGCGCTGGCGCACCAGGGCTCACCGACACAAAAACCGTCGATGCGCCCGGCTTGCAGGTGCGCGATCATCTGCGGTGGCGGCACCACCACACTGTCTACATCTTGCAACGGGTGAATGCCTTGGCTCGCCAGCCAGTAATACAGCCACATGGCGTGGGTGCCTGTGGGAAATGTCTGGGCGAACGTCAGCTTTGTTCGGCTTTGGTGCACGTGGCGGTCGAGCGCCTCAGGAGTGGTCACGCCCTGCTGTTGCAGGCCGTGGGACAGGTTGATGCTCTGGCCGTTCTGGTTGAGCCCCATCAGTACCGCCATGTCGGTGGGCGCTACGCCGCCAATGCCCAAGTGTACGGCATAGATCAACCCGTACAGGCTGTGGGCGGCGTCCAGTTCACCGCTGACCAGTTTGTCGCGCAGGCTGGCCCAGGAGGATTGGCGCTTGAGGTTCAGCGTCAGGCCGTAGGGTTGGGCAAATCCCTGGGTGGCGGCGACCACCAATGAAGCGCAGTCGGTGAGTGCCATGAAACCCAGGTCCAGGCTGCTCTTTTCCGGGGCGTCACTGCCGTTGACCCACGCCAGTGGGGTGTTCACCGGGCTGTTGCCGACCGAGTCGTTCATCAACACCTACCTTTTCTGTCAAAAAAAAAGCATCGCTCCTTCGCATGGCAGTACAAGCCATTGCCGGGTAACGACGCCTTTGTCTGTAAGCCTGCTCCGACGTTGGCGCGGGCTCTGATGCAGAGTCCGTAGCAAGGCACATGCCACGGGCAGGCGGATGGAACCTGCCGTCACCTTTCCATCAAGATTGAAACTCGAGTGCCTTTCAGTATGGCCGCTTCTTTGCGCCCGACTGCTAGGAACACTCAAGTTGCCTATCGATTCACCGATCCTGATGAGCTACCACCGATGAGCTCTCCCTGGCTATGCCGCTGGCTGCTGTGCGGTGCGTTGCTGTGGGCCAATGCCTGCGCCTGGGGCGCAAGCTACGAAGCCCGGGATGAAAGCCTGCATACCTTTTTCAGTGCGTTGTCGCATTCTTTGGGGGTGCCCGTCGTTGTCAGCCGCGAAGCGGCGCGTAAACGCATTTGCGGCACCTTCGATCTGGAGGCTGCGCAGCAGACCCTCGCGACCGTCGCCGAGCAGCAGGGCCTGATCTGGTACAGCGACGGGCAGGTGCTTTACCTGTATGACGCCAGCGAAGCAAAAAGCTCGGCGGTTGCGCTGCGGCACATTCCGGTCGACAGGTTGCGCGGGTTCATGCGCCGTTCGGGGCTTGATGAATCACGTTATCCGCTCAGAGAGAGCGGCGCGCGCACGTTCTATGTGTCCGGGCCACCTAATTATGTGAACCAGGTGTTGCACCTGGCCCAACTGATGGACAGGCCGCGCACCGAAGTGCGTGTCGGTAAACAGGCCTTCGGTGTGGTGCAGGTGTTCAACACCCATGTGGCAGACCGTCAGTACGTCATGGGTGACGACAAGGTCAATGTACCGGGCATGGCCACTATGATCGAGAACCTGTTGGCTATCGAGCAGAAGGATGCCAGGCAGCGCCCTCCGGGTTTGCTGGCTGACAAGAGCCTGTTGGTGATGGCCTACCCGGACTCCAACAGCTTGCTGATCAAGGGCAAGCCTGATCAGGTCAAGGTGATAGAGGAACTGGTGGCGGAGTTGGACAAGCCCAAGCGACCAATCGAAGTGTCGCTGTGGCAGATCGATGTAGACCGTAGAGAACTCGACAAGATGGGCGTGGCCTGGGCTCAGGAAACCGGCACCGGAGCCTCCGTGACGCGGGTGCTGGAGCCCTTGGATGACAGCCGTTTGATGGCACAGCTCGGTGTTCTTGAGCGGCGACGCAAAGCCAGGATCACCGCGTTCCCCGTGCTGCTTACCCAAGAGAATGTTCCAGCGGTTTTCCAGGACAACCATACTTTTTACCTGCCCAAGCCTGGTGCTGACAGCGGCAAGTGGGAGCCCGTTGGGTATGGCACCGAAGCCAGCGTGCTACCACGCTTTGCGGCAGCGAATCAGATTGAAATGCAGCTGACCCTTGAGGATGGCCGTCAACTGGACAGCAAACTCGAGCCAGGCTCGGTCGGGGCAGTAGGGCGGGTGGGAATCAACACGGTGGTGCGCGTGCCTCAGGGCAAGCGACTGTGGCTGGGCGCGTTTGAACGTGAGGGCGGCGTGGGTTCCGGTCGGCGCGCCGAGGTACGGCTGTTTGTGATCCAGGCCCGGGCGGTTGGTGCAGAGCCGCGGATGCTGGCGGGTGCTATCGGGCCGCCGCCGCTGACGCAAAGTCAATATGAGCGTGTGCAACGTGCATTTGTGCGCGAAAACCGCGAAGCCTCTGACATCCAATAACTTTCTGAACGCCTATCAACGCTTTCCTGAGTGTTCGTTGCCGGTAATGGCGAAAAGTCCTACGCGATACGCACACAAAGCTTCGATTACATGGGTTTTTCCCTAACGTTGCTCAGGGGCCGACTTTCTATAGTCGCGGGGTTGGCGTATCGACCGTTTCTGGAAACAAGGAAATCAATGTCAGTAGATCAGGTACAGAGGTGAATATGACCCTCGCGAATGAAGGGCTGGCAGCCTCGTGGTTTTTTGCCGGATGGACCTTGCATGTTGATGGCCGGTTAACGGGTGAGGGTGTGGATATTCAGCTGCCACCCAAGGAGTGGCAGGTGCTGCGGTTGCTGTTGGCATCCGGTGGTGTGCTGATGACCAAGGACCGTTTACTCGAGCAGGCCTGGTCCCGTGGCGAGGTTGCGGAAGAGTCGCTCACCCGTTGTATCTATGAATTGCGCAAGCACTTGAGAGAAGACAAAGGCTTTATCAAGACGATCTATGGCAGGGGGTATCGCTTTACTTGTGCCGTCACCGTTCGGCAACACACCCAACGGCTACCAGGGCAGGCGTGTGTGCCTCGCATCTGTTCGGCCTGTGGCCAGGTGAACCATGATTAAGCGTTTGCGCAAAGGCTTGCTGCTGTGCCTGCTGATGGGCAGCTACCCGGCCTGGGCCAGTTGTTGGGAGGAAGTCGCCGGCCGGTATGACATTGAGCCGGAGCTGTTGAAAGCCATTGCTGTGGTGGAGTCGGGCGCACGCGCGGGCGCGATGAACCCGGGTAATAGCGATGGTTCGCGAGACATTGGCCTGATGCAGATCAACAGCATGCACTTGCCTCGTCTGGCCAAGCAGGGGATTACCGAGGAAAGGTTGCTGACTGAGCCGTGTTTATCGATCGAGGTGGGGGCTTCGATCCTGGCCGACTTCATCCAGCGCTTCGGTTACAACTGGACAGCCGTGGGGTCCTATAATGCCGGGCCGGCACCCGAGCGTGAGGCATTGCGCCTGCGTTATGCAGAAAAAATCTGGGCGCAGTATGAAGCGTTGGTTGCACATCGCCAGTGACGAATGGACGGCACGCCTCGCACCCGGCGTGCCACCCCGGCTATAATCGCGCCACCTTTCGCCGCCATCCGAGTCTAGCCCGCCCATGTATACCCTGGCCCGCCAGCTGTTGTTCAAACTCTCCCCGGAAACCTCCCACGATCTGTCCCTGGACTTGATCGGTGCCGGTGGCCGCCTGGGGCTCAATGGTCTGGTATGCAAGGCACCGGCAAAAATGCCGGTTTCGGTGATGGGGCTCGATTTTCCCAACCCGGTCGGGCTGGCTGCGGGTCTGGACAAGAACGGCGCGGCCATCGACGGTTTTGCGCAACTGGGTTTCGGCTTTGTCGAGATAGGCACCGTCACGCCACGACCACAACCGGGTAACCCGAAGCCGCGTATCTTCCGTTTGCCCGAAGCCGAGGCAATCATCAACCGCATGGGCTTCAACAACCTGGGCGTTGATAACTTGCTGTCGCGGGTTCAAGCCGCGAAGTACAAAGGCATTCTCGGCATCAATATCGGCAAGAACTTCGACACGCCGGTCGAGCGCGCCGTGGATGATTACCTGACCTGCCTGGACAAGGTCTACGCCCACGCCAGCTACGTCACGGTCAACGTCAGTTCGCCCAACACGCCAGGCCTGCGCAGCCTGCAGTTTGGTGATTCCCTCAAGCAATTGCTCGAAGCCTTGCGCCAGCGCCAGGAAGACCTGGCCGTGCGCCATGGCAAGCGCGTGCCGTTGGCCATCAAGATTGCCCCGGACATGAGCGATGAAGAAACCGTGCTGGTCGCCCAGGCCCTGGTGGATTCGGGCATGGATGCGGTGATCGCTACCAACACCACCTTAAGCCGCGTCGGCGTTGAAGGGCTGGCGCATGGTGACGAAGCGGGCGGCCTGTCGGGCGCGCCGGTGCGGGACCAGAGCACCCATATCGTCAAGGTACTGGCCGCTGAACTGGCGGGGCGCTTGCCGATCATCGCCGTGGGCGGCATCACCGAAGGCAAGCACGCAGCCGAGAAGATCGCTGCCGGCGCCAGCCTGGTGCAACTCTATTCCGGCTTTATCTACAAAGGCCCGGCGTTGATTCGCGAGTCGGTGGATGCCATCGCGGCTTTGCGCTGATAGATCAGCCAATAGATCGTTCCCACGCTCTGCGTGGGAATGCATCCTGTGACGCTCTGCGTCGCCGTTGCGCAAGACCTCAGGTTGGACGCGGAGCGTCCTGGGAGGCGTTCCCACGCAGAGCGTGGGAACGATCAGCCAATTTCCGAGCATTAAAAAGGGCTCCAAAAGGAGCCCCCTGGGCCGAAGCCCGCCGCCCGGATAGGACGTGCGTGGTTAAGTCGTTACAAAATCTTCAAGGTGGTTGTCGGATTAAGTGCCCCGTGTCAGCCGACGGCGTGAAGTTCGTTGAGTCTGTGGATTCCCGCAGTGCCAGTCATACCGTCCCAGTTGTCGCCGCGTCCTTCTCGCCAGCCGTTGATCCAGGCTTGGCGTACCGACGGTAGAGTAAATGGGCAAAGCTCACGGGATTTACCATGAACGCCATATTGATATCCGCGTAAAAATGCTCTTTCCAACGGATCACGCTTAAGTCTTCTCATAGGGTGTTTCCCTCACTTGTTGACTGTCTAGATATCCTTCGGCCCCGCGTGGGGCCGGGCAGGGTTTTCCTGCCGTTGGTGGGCTCGCTGCCGGCGTGGCGAGCCTATGTGTCGGCGTCGTTACGGCGCCAACCTGTGTTGAGTTCTAACCAATAGGTCACATGGATTCAATGATCGTTTTGTCATAAGCACGTAACGATAACGATGCTATAGCCATAAGCTGGGATGGCTTTTCGCCCCATTTAATAGGCAAACCCAGCTATGATGTGCCCTGCATAGAGGATGGGTTTAATCCTTTAGTGAGAATGCCCGCCTGTTGCAGTCGGTTATTATTCGACGAAGGGTCGGAATATTTCTTTTTGTTGCGATGATTTATTTATCTGCCCCGGCAATTCAGGCTCAAACGCCCGGTAGCCGGGGTGGAACGGCACATTCGTGCCACGCGAGCACTCTTCAAGAAAAGTGCTTGATTGAAAACCGAGCCGGCGATGCGTCGCCCGTTCATTTATTGCTGAAAAGCCTGGAATGCCCCATGTCGGACCGTTTTGAACTCTTCCTCACCTGCCCCAAGGGCCTCGAAGGCCTGCTGATCGAGGAAGCCGTCGGGCTTGGCCTTGAGGAAGCCCGCGAGCACACCTCGGCCGTGCGCGGCATGGCCGACATGGAAACCGCCTACCGCCTGTGTCTCTGGTCGCGCCTCGCCAACCGCGTGCTGCTGGTGCTCAAGCGCTTCCCGATGAAGGACGCCGAGGACCTCTACCACGGCGTGCTGGATATCGAATGGGCCGACCACATGGTCCCGGACGGCACCCTGGCCGTTGAATTCAGTGGCCACGGCTCGGGCATCGACAACACCCACTTCGGCGCGCTGAAGGTCAAGGATGCGATTGTCGACAAACTGCGCACCCCGACCGGCGAACGCCCGTCCATCGACAAGATCAACCCGGACCTGCGCATTCACCTGCGCCTGGACCGTGGCGAAGCCATCCTTTCCCTGGACCTGTCCGGTCACAGCCTGCACCAGCGCGGTTATCGCCTGCAGCAGGGCGCCGCACCGTTGAAGGAAAACCTGGCAGCCGCGATCCTGATTCGCGCCGGCTGGCCGCGTATTGCGGCCGAAGGCGGCGCGCTGACGGACCCGATGTGTGGCGTGGGCACCTTCCTGGTGGAAGGCGCAATGATCGCCGCCGACATGGCGCCCAACCTCAATCGTGAGCTGTGGGGCTTCACCACCTGGCTCGGTCACGTACCGGCGCTGTGGAAGAAGCTGCACACCGAGGCCACCGAGCGTGCTGCCATTGGCATGAACAAGCCGCCATTGTGGGTGCGTGGCTATGAGGCTGACCCGCGTCTGATCCAGCCCGCCCGTAACAACATCGAACGCGCAGGCTTAAGCCACTGGATCAAGGTGTACCAGGGCGAAGTCGGTACTTTCGAGCCGCGCCCGGACCAGAACCAGAAAGGCCTGGTGATCTGCAACCCGCCCTACGGCGAGCGTCTCGGTGACGAAGCCAGCCTGTTGTACCTCTACCAGAACCTCGGCGAGCGCTTGCGCCAGGCCTGCATGGGCTGGGAAGCGGCGGTGTTCACCGGCGCGCCGGACCTGGGCAAGCGCATGGGCATCCGCAGCCACAAACAGTATTCGTTCTGGAACGGCGCGTTGCCGTGCAAGTTGCTGCTGATCAAGGTCAACCCGGACCAGTTCGTCACTGGCGAGCGCCGCACCCCGGAGCAGCGTCAGGCCGAGCGTGAGCAAGCCGCTTACGATCAAGCCCCGACCGAGCCGGTCGAGCGCCAGTACAACAAGAACGGCAACCCGATCAAGCCGGCTCCAGCCCCGGTGGTTGAGCAGGCGCGCCTGAGCGAAGGCGGGCAGATGTTCGCCAACCGCCTGCAAAAGAACCTCAAGCAGTTGGGCAAATGGGCCAAGCGCGAAGGTGTTGACTGCTACCGTGTGTACGACGCCGATATGCCGGAATACTCCATGGCCATCGACCTGTACCACGATTGGGTGCATGTGCAGGAATATGCCGCGCCTAAATCCATCGACCCGGAAAAAGCCTCTGCGCGTATGTTCGATGCGCTGGCCGCGATTCCCCAGGCGCTGAATGTCGACAAGAGCCGCGTGGTGGTCAAGCGTCGCGAACGTCAGAGCGGCACCAAGCAGTACGAACGTCAAAGCGCTCAGGGCAAGTTCACCGAGGTCAGCGAAGGCGGCGTGAAGCTGCTGGTCAACCTCACCGACTACCTGGACACCGGCCTGTTCCTCGACCATCGCCCGATGCGCATGCGCATCCAGAAGGAAGCGGCCGGCAAGCGTTTCCTCAACCTGTATTGCTACACCGCCACCGCGAGTGTGCACGCAGCCAAGGGCGGCGCGCGCAGCACCACCAGCGTCGACTTGTCCAAGACTTACCTGGACTGGGCGCGTCGCAACTTCTCCCTTAACGGTTTCTCTGACAAGAACCGCCTGGAGCAAGGTGATGTGATGGCCTGGCTGGAGGCGAGCCGTGATGAGTTCGACCTGATCTTCATCGACCCGCCGACCTTCTCCAACTCCAAGCGCATGGAAGGCATCTTCGACGTACAGCGTGACCACGTGCAGTTGCTCGACCTGGCCATGGCGCGCCTGGCCCCTGGCGGCGTGCTGTACTTCTCGAACAACTTCCGCAAGTTCGTGCTGGAGGACAACCTCAGCGAGCGCTATGCGGTCGAGGAAATCAGCGACAAAACCCTGGACCCGGACTTCGCACGTAACGCGAAGATTCACCGGGCCTGGAAAATCACCGCTCGCTGATCGCCACACTCAAGCTGCACCAAAAAGCCGCAAGCCCGGAATATTCCGGGCTTGCGGCTTTTTTGCACTGGTCAAACACCGGCCTCATGGTTATAACTTAACGCCTAGCCAAAGTGACACCCCCCGCACGCTGGCGTTGTGAGTGTTGCCTATGCCGATGCAAGCCGTTCGCCCGAAAATACTAGGCTTTATCAGTGAGCAGGCGTCGGCTTGGCTGGTGGCATTGGTGGTGTTATTGGCAGGTGGAGCGCTGACGGTCATCGTCGCCTGGGCGGCCGCCGACCTCTACAAACAGCAAGTGCGCCAGCGTTTCCAGTTATTGGTCAACGAGCGCTACACCCGCCTTCAGGAGCGGTTCGAAGACCAGGAGCAACGCCTGGCCAGCCTGCAGCGTTTCTTCGTCAATTCCAGTGACGTGTCCCGCGCCGAGTTCGATGGTTTCGCCAAGCCTTTGCTTCTGCGCGCCCGCGCCTATGCCTGGGCGCCGCGTATATTTCGCGAACAGCGCAACGCTTTTGAACAGGACATCTCGCGTCAGCGTGGTACACCTTTCGCCATTAGAGAATTGAACACTTCGGGTGAACTGGCGCCGGCGCCCGAGCGCGACGAGTATGTGCCGGTGCTGTACAGCCAGACCCAAAGCTTGCTGGGTTCGCCCTTGGGGTTCGATCTGTTGGCCCAGCCACTGCGTCGTTCGGTGCTTGAGCGGGTGCAGAAAAGCGGCCGGCCTGCGGTGTCCCAGCCCATGCAGTTGGTGGGCGTAGAACCGGCTTATGCCGCCGGCGTCTTGTTGGTGGCGCCCGTGAGCAAACCCGTCGACACCGAGCCCCATGGTTATGTGATGGCAGTGATCAGCATGCGCCAACTGGTCGCCGATGGTTTGCCCAAGCCCAGCCGCGACAACCTGGTGATGCAGATCGTCGACACTTCCGACACGCAGCAGCGCGTGCTGTACGCGTCCAGCAACGCGGTGGGCGACAGCGGCCTTGTTGCCACGCGTCGTCTCACCCTCGGCGACCATGTGTATGCCTTGAGCGTTCGCGCCAGCCAGGTGTTCGACCAGGCCAATCACTCGTCGATGCACACCATACTGGCAATGGGCGTGCTCCTCAGCCTGCTGCTCAGTGCGTTGCTGTATGTGTTGGTCAGCCAGCGCCAGCGCGCGCTCAAGCTGGTGGAACAACGCACGCAGCAGTTGCACCTGCGTGAGCAGGAGCTTCGCGCAGCCCACGGGCAATTGCGCAGTGTGCTGAACGCCGCCACCCATGTTGCGATCATTGCCACTGACCTGCGGGGTGTGATCAACACCTTCAATGCCGGTGCCGAGAAAATGCTCGGGTTCAAATCCGAGGCGGTGGTGGGGCGACTGACCTTGGAAAGCCTGCATCTGGCCCTGGAACTCGAAGCGCGCGCGGCCAGTTTGAGCGTGGCCTTGGGCAAGCGTATTCCGGCGAGCCAGGCGATGCTGGTGGAAAGCCCGGACAATCTGCACGAGGCGCGCGAGTGGACATTATTGCGCGAGGATGGCCGCTACCTGACGGTGAATATGCTCACAACCGTATTGCTGGACGACTACGGCCTGTGGATCGGGCACCTGGCGATCTACATGGATGTGACCGAACAAAAACGCGCCTACGAGGCGTTGGCCGCGCGCGACCGACTACTCAAAAAGCTCAGTGCCCACGTGCCTGGCGGGATTTTTCAGTTCACCCTCGAACCCAAGGGGAAGGGGCGTTTCATCTATGCCAGCGATGGTATGCGCGATATCTATGAAATCGACACGGGCGTACTGCAGCAAGACGCGGACAAGGTGTTCGAACGCATTCATCCGCAAGACGTGGAGCGTGTGCGCCTGTCGATTCGGCTGTCGGCGCTGCAGTTGAGCCATTGGCGCGAAGAGTACCGGGTGGTGTTGCCGCAACGCGGCCTGCGCTGGATTCGCGGCGAAGCCACGCCGGAGGAGTTAACCGGCGGTGGCACGTTGTGGCATGGCTACGTGTCGGATATCTCCGATCTGAAGCGGGTCGAAGAGGAGCTGCGTGCGCTGTCGATTACCGACTCGCTGACGGGCATTCATAACCGCCGTTATTTTCAGGATCGCCTCAAGGCCGAGATGCTGCGGCTCAACCGAACCAAGGGCACATTGTCGTTGATCATGCTCGATATTGATCACTTCAAGCGCATCAATGACCAGCACGGGCATGCGGTGGGCGATGGGGTGTTGCAGGAAGTGTGCAAACGCATCGGCCGGCGCTTGCGCCGCACGGATGTGTTTTGTCGTTTGGGCGGCGAAGAGTTTGTGGTGCTGTGCCCGCATACCGATGCCGAGCAGGCTTATAGCCTGGCGATGGAGTTGTGGCAGTCGCTGCGCACCGAACCGATGGAGGTGGTGGGCGTGGTGACCGCCAGCTTCGGTGTGGCCAGTTGGCGGATCGATGAAGGGATTGACGGGCTGCTGCTGCGCGCGGACTCGGCGGTGTATGTGGCCAAGCAGGCGGGCCGTGACCGGGTGGAGGCCGAGCGCTTGCGCGCCTGATCGTTCCCACGCTCTGCGTGGGAATGCCTCTTGTGACGCTCTGCGTCACGCTTTGGGACGCAGAGCGTCCCAGGCTGCGTTCCCACGCGGAGTATGGGAACGATCAATTACAAAACGGGCGCTGCGGCTGTCAGCTTCGGCTGGCGATACAGGTCCAGCAGCACCTGATCGAGCACCGAAGAAGCCCCCCATGGCTTCGAATCGTTGAGTATCGCCACCACCACCCAGGTGTTGCCATTGTTGTCGCGGCTGAACCCGGCAATGGCGCGCACGGTGTTCAAGGTGCCGGTCTTGACGTGAGCCTCACCGCGCAGAGCCGTGGTTTTCAGGCGTTTGCGCATGGTGCCATCGGTGCCGGCAATCGGCAGCGAACTGATGTATTCCGCCGAGTACGGGCCTTTCCACGCCGCTTGCAGCATGGCCGCCATTTCGCGGGCGCTGACGCGTTCGGCGCGGGACAGGCCGGAGCCGTTCTCCATCACCAGGTGCGGCGCGGTGATGCCTTTTTTCGCCAGCCACTGACGCACCACGCGTTGCGCGGCCTTGGCGTCGTCGCCATCGGCGTCGTTGCGGAACTGCGCGCCCAGGCTCAGGAACAACTGCTGGGCCATGGTGTTGTTACTGTATTTGTTGATGTCACGGATGATTTCCGCCAGGTCCGGCGAGAACGCACGAGCCAGCACTTTAGCGTCCTTGGGCACTGGTGCCTGGATATCACGGCCCTGGATGGTACCGCCCAACTCCTGCCAGATCGCACGCACGGCGCCGGCGGTGTAGGTGGCGTGGTCGAGCAGCGACAGGTAGGTCTGCGAGCTGCACCCATCGCCCAACTGGCCGCTGACCGTCACGGTCACGCTGCCATCGGCGGCGGTCACCGGGCTGTAGCGCACATCGCCGGTGCATTGCTTGGCGTTGGAGACTTTGACCTGGTTGTCGATGCGGATGCTCGCAATCGGCGGCTCGACCGAGACGATCACCCGGCCCGAGTCATTGCGGGTGACAAAGCGCAGGGCCTTGAGGTTGACCAGCAGGGCGTCCGGCTTGACCAGGAACGGCTTGTTCTCGTCGTTGCCGTCGTCATTGAATTCAGGCAATTGCGGCTGATTGAAGAAACTGCGGTCCAGCACCAGGTCGCCAGTGACTTGCTGTACGCCATTGGCGCGCAGGTCGCGCATCAACAGCCAGAGTTTTTCCATATTCAGCTTGGGGTCGCCGCCGCCCTTGAGGTAGAGGTTGCCGCGCAACACGCCACCGCTGAGGGTGCCGTCGGTGTAGAACTCGGTCTTCCACTGGTGGTTGGGGCCGAGCATTTCCAGGGCTGCGTAGGTGGTGACCAGCTTCATGGTGGAGGCCGGGTTAACCGAAACATCAGCGTTGAACACGGTCGGCGTGCCGGGCCCGGTGAGGGGCAGCATCACCAACGACAGCGAAGTATTGGGTATTTTGGCTTTCTGCAGTGCCTGCTGAACATTTGGCGGCAGGCTGTTGTTGATCGGCGCGGCGGTGACGGAAAAAGCCAGAGGTACAAGAAAACCGGCAAAGAGTACTGAACGAAAAGAGTTGATCATAAGGAATAAAACCCTACTGCTGAGAAGGGTGAAAAAGGTGAGGGGTATGGAAGAAAATCCCTCATTGGTCACGAAAGTGTCGGCATTATGCCCCAAGGTGGATCCAGTTGTAGCTGAACGATAGCGGGTATTTCGGGTTTTTTTGCAGACCAATGGCCGCCCGTCCCATAGAGTCGGGCAAAGGTCGGCTTAAACTGCTAAAGTGCCGGCCGTTATTACTTAAGAGGATTGTTCCAATGGCGACTAACCGTTCCCAGCGTCTGCGCAAAAAACTGTGCGTTGATGAATTTCAAGAGCTGGGTTTCGAACTGAACCTGGACTTCAAAGAAGACCTGAGTGAAGAAGCTACCGATGCTTTCCTCGAAGCATTCATCAAAGAAGCCATGGAAGCCAATGGTCTGGGCTATGTCGGCGGCGATGACTTCGGTCTGGTTTGCCTGCAGAAGCGTGGCTCGGTCAACGAAGAGCAACGCGCAGCTGTTGAAAGCTGGCTCAAAGGCCGCAGCGAGCTGAAAAGCGCTGAAGTCAGCCCACTGCTGGACGTGTGGTATCCGGAAAAGCCGATCAACGCGGCTAAGTGATACTAAAAAAACGGCGACCCTCGGGTCGCCGTTTTTTTATGCCTTGCGCCAATTCAGAATCAACAGCGTCAACACCCCCGCCACAATCCCCCAGAACGCCGAGCCGATGGAAAACAGCGTCAAGCCAGACGCGGTGACCATAAAGGTGATCAGCGCCGCTTCCCGCTCCTTGGGCTCATTCATGGCGATACTCAAACCATTGATGATCGAGCCAAACAACGCCAGGGCCGCAATCGACAGCACCAGTTCCTTGGGCAACGCTGCGAATAACGCCGCCAAGGTGGCGCCGAACACCCCGGCGATCCCGTAGAACACCCCGCACCAGACGGCCGCGGTGTAGCGCTTGTTGCGGTCTTCATGGGCATGTGGCCCGGTGCAGATCGCCGCGCTGATGGCCGCCAGGTTGATTCCGTGGGAGCCAAAGGGCGCCAGCACCAGCGAGGCGAGGCCAGTGGCGGTGATCAATGGCGAAGCGGGCACAGTATAGCCGTCGGCGCGCAGCACGGCGACGCCAGGCATGTTCTGGGAGGTCATTGCCACCACAAACAACGGGATACCGATGCTGATGGTCGCCGCCAGCGAGAAGTGCGGCGTGGTCCACACCGGTGTGGCCACTTCCAGGTGGAAACCGCTGAAGTCCAGCAAACCCATCAGCCCTGACAACAGGGTGCCGATTACCAGCGCGGCCAGTACTGCATAACGCGGCGACAGGCGCTTGATGATCAGATAGGTGAAAAACATCCCCAGCACCAGGCCGGTGCGATGTTGCGCGGCGACAAAAATCTCGCTGCCGATCTTGAACAGAATCCCCGCCAGCAAGGCGGCCGCCAATGAGGCGGGGATGCGCTTGACCAGTTTTTCAAAGCTGCCGGTCAGCCCGCAGAGCGTGACCAGCACCGCGCAGGTGATATAGGCGCCGATGGCCTCGCCGTAACTTACACCACCCAGGCTTGTGATCAGCAGCGCGGCGCCGGGCGTGGACCAGGCAATGGTGATCGGCGTGCGATAGCGCAACGACAGGCCGATGCTGCACACCGCCATGCCGATAGAGATCGCCCAGATCCACGAAGAAATCTGCGCCGTGGTCAAACCGGCTGCCTGGCCGGCCTGGAACATCAGCACCAGGGAACTGGTGTAGCCGGTCATCATGGCAATGAAGCCGGCGACGACGGCCGACGCAGAAGTGTCGGCCAATGGGCGCAAGGGCGCTTGAGTGGCGTCGGTCATGGAGAGGTGTTCCTTTTACCTGGGAAAAAGCGAATTCAAGCCTAAACTCAAACGTAACCACTCATTGCAATACAGCCGCCGCCGCAAATAGCCGTACAGTGTGTTGGCGCACTGGGTTGTGTACAATGTGCCCTGTTTTTAGGTGATACTTGCCAGCAACACGCTGTTGACGTATTACCGTTAATTCGCCGCCGTTCTCCAAACCCCGAGTGCCCATGAACGAACAGTTGCAACCTCTCAAGAAACAACCGCGAGCCGGCAAGGCTGGTCGCAGCGGAACCCAGGACGATATCGTCTACGCGCATATCTTCGAGGCGATCCTCGAACAACGCCTGGCGCCCGGTACCAAATTGAGTGAAGAAGCACTGGGCGAAATCTTCGGCGTCAGCCGCACCATCATCCGCCGCGCGCTCTCGCGCCTGGCCCATGAAGGCGTGGTGCTGCTGCGGCCCAATCGTGGCGCGGTAGTGGCGAGCCCAAGTGTAGAAGAAGCGCGCCAGGTGTTCCTGGCCCGGCGTCTGGTCGAGCGGGCGATCACTGAATTGGCGGTGCAACACGCCACGGCTGAGCAACTGGCCGAGTTGCGCCAGATGGTCAACGACGAGCGCGACAGCTTCTCACGGGGTGATCGCGGTGCCGGTATCCGCCTCTCCGGCGAATTCCACTTGAAGCTCGCCGAAGCGGCGAAGAATGCACCGCTGATCAGCTTCCAGCGCAGCCTGGTGTCGCAGACCTCGTTGATCATCGCCCAGTACGAAAGCGGCAACCGCTCGCACTGTTCCTACGATGAGCACACCCAACTGATCGATGCGATCGAAGCACGCGACGCGACGCTGGCAGTGAATTTGATGATGCACCACATGGATCACATCGACAGCAAGCTCAACCTCGACGAGGAAAGCGCGTCGGATGATTTGCACGCGGTGTTCTCGCATTTGTTGCAGACCAAGAAGCCAGGGCGTTCTTCAGTCAAACTGTAATGTTCCAGGTTCGCCTGGGACTAAAAATGTGGGAGCCGGGCTTGTGTGGGAGCTGGCTTGCCTGCGATGCAGGCACCGAGGTGTATCAGGTACACCGCGGTGATGCTATCGCAGGCAAGCCAGCTCCCACACAAGCCCAGCTCCCACATTTGTTTTGTGGTGTTGCTGAAATTAGCGCTGGTGCACCAACTGACCCGCTGCATACGTCTGCAACACCGTCCGGTCATCCCCCAGCGTCATCAACACAAACAACGTCTCGGCAATGTTATTGGCCTGCTTCAAGCGATAGCTGAGCAGCGGCGTAGCGTTGTAGTCCAGCACCAAAAAGTCCGCATCCGTGCCCGGCTGCAACGTGCCGATCTTGTCTTCCAGGCGAAGTGCCCGCGCACCGCCCAAGGTGGCCAGGTACAGCGACTTGAACGGGCTCAAACGCGCGCCCTGCAGTTGCATGACCTTGTAGGCTTCGTTCAGGGTTTGCAGCAGCGAGAAGCTGGTGCCACCGCCCACGTCAGTGCCCAGGCCGACATTCAGCTTGTGCTTCTCGGCCATCGGCAAGTTGAACAAGCCACTGCCGAGGAAGAGGTTCGAGGTCGGGCAGAACGCCACGGCTGAACCCGTCTCCGCCAGCCGTGCGCACTCGTCATCACACAGGTGCACGCCGTGGGCAAATACCGAGCGCTCGCCCAGCAGCTTGTAATGGTCGTACACGTCCAGGTAGCCGTTGCGCTCCGGGAACAGCTCTTTTACCCACTCGACTTCCTGCTTGTTCTCGCTGATGTGCGTCTGCATGTACAGGTCCGGGTATTCGCCCAGCAGTTGCCCGGCCAGCGCCAGTTGCTCCGGGGTGCTGGTCGGCGCAAAACGTGGCGTGACGGCATAGTGCAAACGGCCCTTGCCGTGCCAGCGTTCGATCAGCGCCTTGCTTTCCTGATAGCCGGATTCGGCAGTGTCGGTGAGGTAGTCCGGCGCGTTGCGGTCCATCATCACCTTGCCGGCGATCATGCGCAGGTCGAGTTTCTCGGCGGCTTCAAAGAACGCGTTCACCGACTGCGGGTGCACACTGCCGAACACCAACGCCGTGGTGGTGCCATTGCGCAGCAGTTCCTTGATAAAGATACCCGCGACTTCCTCGGCGTGGGCCTTGTCGGCGAACTGGCTTTCACACGGGAAGGTGTAGGTGTTGAGCCAATCCAGCAACTGCTCGCCATAGGCACCGACCATGCCGGTTTGCGGCAGGTGGATATGGGTGTCGATCAGGCCGGGCGTGATCAGCGCATCCTGATAATGGGTCACGTCGATGTCGGCGGGCAGGGTTGGCAGCAAATCGCTGGCGTGGCCCAGGGCGCTGATCTGGCCGTTATCGATCACCAGCAGGCCGTCTTCGAAATACTCATAAGAGGCTTCGATCCCCACTTCGGCTGGGTCGGCGATGCTGTGCAAAATGGCGGCGCGGTAGGCTTTGCGAGTCAAAGGCATGGTGATCTCAATGTGTTAGATAGCTTGGCTGCGACGCGAGGCCGGCAGCAGTTTGGCAATAGGTTCGGCGCTTGCACTGTGCTGGCCGAAATTCGCGTTATAGGTGGCGATGATTTCGCCGGCGATGGAGATGGCGATCTCCACCGGCAGTTTGCCCTTCACCTCGGTGAGGCCCATGGGGCAGCGCATGCGTTGCAGTTGCGCGGTCTCGAAGCCGCGATCACGCAGGCGGTGTTCGAACTTGACCCGCTTGGTCTTTGAACCGATCAGGCCGAAATAGGCAAAGTCATTGCGCTTGAGCAGGGCGGCGGTCAGTTCCAGGTCCAGCGCGTGGTTGTGGGTCATCACGATGCAGTAACTGCCCACCGGCAGGTCGGCAATTTCGTCGACCGGCTCTTCGCTGATGATTTTACGCACGCCCTGAGGGATGTGTTCTGGAAACTCCTGATCACGCGAATCAATCCAGCGCACCCGACACGGCAGGCTTGCCAACAACGGCACCAGCGCGCGGCCGACATGGCCGGCGCCAAATACCGCGATCTGCGCCTGCACCTGGCCCATGGGTTCAAACAGCAACACCGTCACGCCGCCGCAGCACTGGCCCAGGCTGGCGCCGAGGCTGAAGCGCTCCAGATGGGTGTTCTGCTGGCCACGCACCAGCATGTCACGGGCGATCTGCATCGCCTTGTATTCCAGGTGTCCGCCGCCGATGGTGTCGAAGGTGTGCGCGGCGCTGATGACCATTTTTGAGCCGGCGTTGCGCGGCGTGGAGCCGAGCTCTTCGATGATGGTCACCAGCACGCAGGGTTCACCCTGGTTCTGCAGGTCGGCGAGGGCGCTGATCCAGTTGTTCATAGTCACCTCCAGTCAGATCGTTCCCACGCTCCGCGTGGGAATCAGATCGTTCCCACGCTCCGCGTGGGAATGCATACCGTGACGCTCTGCGTCACAACAGCGGACGCAGAGCGTCCAAGGCGGCATTCCCACGCAGAGCGTGGGAACGATCAAGCCAGTTCAGTCTCAACGGCTTTTGCAGTGCTCAACTGCCGCATCTGCTCACAGCCCCACAACACCCGCTCCGGCGTCGCCGGCGCATCAATCTTCGGCTGATGGCGATAGTCACCCAAACTTGCCACGGCATCCTTGATCGCACACCACGAAGCAATCCCGAGCATGAACGGCGGCTCGCCCACGGCCTTGGAATGGAACACCGTGTCTTCCGGGTTTTTGCGGTTTTCCACCAGCTTCACACGCAAATCCAGTGGCATGTCCGCCACGGCCGGGATCTTGTAGCTGGCCGGGCCGTTGGTCATCAGCTTGCCCTTGTTGTTCCACACCAGCTCTTCCATGGTCAGCCAGCCCATGCCCTGGATAAAACCGCCTTCGACCTGGCCGATGTCGATGGCCGGGTTCAGCGAGGCGCCCACATCGTGGAGGATGTCGGTGCGCAACATCTTGTATTCGCCGGTCAGGGTGTCGACGATCACTTCGCAGCAGGCCGCGCCGAACGCGAAGTAATAGAACGGCCGGCCACGTGCCTGGCTGCGGTCGTAAAAGATTTTTGGGGTTTTGTAAAAGCCGGTGCTCGACAGCGAAACCTGAGCGAAATACGCCTGCTGGATCAACGCCTCAAAAGTCAGGATCTGATCGCGCACGCGCACGTGGCCATTGTGGAACTCCACGTCCGCTTCACTCACGTCGTACTTGCGCGCGGCAAATTCCACCAGGCGCTGCTTGATGGTTTCGGCAGCGTTCTGCGCGGCCTTGCCGTTCAAGTCGGCACCGCTGGAGGCGGCGGTCGGCGAGGTGTTGGGCACCTTGTCGGTGTTGGTGGCGGTGATCTGCACGCGGTCGATCTCGACCTGGAATATTTCAGCCACCACCTGCGCGACCTTGATGTTCAAGCCCTGGCCCATCTCGGTGCCGCCGTGGTTCAGGTGGATGCTGCCGTCGGTGTAAATGTGGATTAACGCGCCAGCCTGGTTGAGGAAACTGGCGGTAAACGAAATACCGAATTTCACCGGCGTCAGCGCCAGGCCTTTTTTCAGAATCGGGCTGTGGGCGTTGTACAGGCGGATCGCCTCGCGACGCTCGGCGTACTGGCTGCTGGCTTCAAGCTCGGCGGTCATTTCTTCGAGCATGTTGTGCTCGACGGTCTGGTAGTAGTGGGTGACGTTGCGCTCGGTCTTGCCATAGTAATTGGCCTTGCGCACCGCCAACGGGTCCAGCGCCAGATGACGCGCAATGGCGTCCATGACTTCTTCGATGGCCACCATGCCTTGCGGGCCGCCAAAGCCGCGATACGCTGTGTTGGACGCGGTGTTGGTCTTGCAGCGGTGGCCGTTGACGGTGGCGTCGCCCAGGTAATACGAGTTGTCGGAGTGGAACATGGCGCGGTCGACAATCGAGTTGGACAGGTCCGGCGAACAGCCGCAGTTACCTGCCAGGTCCAGATTGATGCCGTGCAGGCGGCCGTTGTCGTCAAAGCCCACGTCGTATTCGATATAGAACGGGTGGCGCTTGCCGGTCATCAGCATGTCTTCGACACGCGGCAGGCGCATCTTGGTCGGCTGGCCGGTCAGGTGCGCGACCACCGCGCACAGGCACGCGGGGCTGGCGGCCTGGGTTTCCTTGCCGCCAAAACCCCCGCCCATGCGGCGCATATCCACGACGATTTTATTCATCGACACGTCGAGCACTTCGGCCACCAGCTTTTGCACTTCGGTGGGGTTTTGCGTGGAGCAGTAGACGATCATGCCGCCGTCTTCGGTGGGCATTACCGAGGAAATCTGGGTTTCCAGGTAGAAGTGTTCCTGGCCGCCGATATGCAGGGTGCCCTGGATACGGTTTTTCGCGGTGGCCAGTGCGCCCGCCGAATCACCGCGTTGGTGGGTGTGGCTGTCGAGCACAAAGTGCTTCTTGCGAAAGGCCTCGACCACGTCCAGCACCGGCTCCAGGTCTTCGTATTCGATCACCGCCGCCAGGGCCGCTTTGCGCGCGGTTTCCAGGTCGCGGGCGGCCACGGCCAGCACCACTTGGCCGACAAACTGCACGGTGTCGATGGCCAGTAACGGGTCGCCGGGCATCAATGGACCAATGTCTTTGAGGCCCGGCACATCTTCATGGGTGATGACGATACGCACGCCGTCAAAGGCGTAGCAGGGTGCGGTGTCGATGCTGATGATGCGCGCATGGGCGCGGTCGGACATACGCGCGTACAGGTGCAACTGGTTAGGAAATTCCAGGCGATCATCGATGTACTGCGCTTCACCGCTGACATGCTTGGCGGCGCTGTCATGCTTGACGCTGCGGCCGACCCCGGTGGTCAGGTCCTGGGCAAACAGCTCGGCGAGTTCGGCCTGGGTTTTAACGACGGCGTGATGGTTAGACATAAGCGGTCACCCGAGTCTCGATGTGCGGTGTTTGCAGTTCGATGAAGTATTTGCGCAGCAGGTTCTGCGCGCTGAGCAGGCGGTATTCCTTGCTGGCGCGGAAGTCTGACAGCGGGGTGAAATCCTGGGCGAGGGCGGCGCAGGCTTTCTCCACCGTGGCGGCGTTCCAGGTGGCGCCCACCAATACGGTTTCGCAGCTTTTCGCGCGCTTGGGCGTGGCGGCCATGCCGCCAAACGCCACGCGGGCGTCGCTGATCACACCGTTGTCGAGCTTCAGGTTGAAGGCGGCGGACACGGCGGAAATATCATCGTCCAGGCGCTTGGAAACCTTGTAGGCGCGGAACAGCGCGTGGCCCTTGGGCACGATGATCTTCTCGATAAACTCACTGTCCTGACGCGCAGTGACACGGTAATCGATGAAGTAATCTTCCAGCGCCAGGGTGCGACGGGTGTTGCCCTTGCACAGCACGATCTGCGCGCCGAGCGCGATCAGCAGTGGTGGCGAATCGCCGATGGGCGACGCATTGCCGATATTGCCGCCCAGCGTGCCCTGGTTGCGGATTTGCAGCGAAGCGAAGCGGTGCAGCAAATCGCCGAAGTCCGGGTATTCGTGGTGCAGCGCGCTGTAGCAGTCGGACAGCGGTGTAGCCGCGCCGATTTCCAGGCGGTCGTCGAACGACTCGATGCGCTTCATCTCTTCAATGTTGCCCACGTAGATCATCACCGGCAGCACACGGTGGAACTGCGTGACTTCCAGTGCCAGGTCAGTGCCGCCCGCCAGCAAGCGCGCCTGCGGATAGGCGTCGTAGAGATCGGCCAGATCGGCAACGGTGAGCGGCACCAGACAGCGTTTGTCGCCGCTGTTGAGTTCACCGGTTTGCGTGGGCGCGATGGCTTTGAGACGGGCGATGGTCTCGGCCTGGCGGCTGTCGAACTGATCAGCCGGCTTGTTGCAGCAGGCCTGTTCGGCGGCGGCGAGGATCGGTCGATAACCGGTGCAACGGCACAGGTTACCGGCCAGGGCTTCATGAGCTTTCTGGCTATTGGGGGCGTCGCTGTTCTTTTGCAGGGCAAACAGCGACATCACAAAGCCTGGGGTGCAAAAGCCGCATTGCGAGCCGTGGCACTCGACCATGGCCTGTTGCACGCTGTGCAGTTGGCCTTGATGCTTGAGGTCTTCGACGCTGATCAGCTGTTTGCCGTGCAATGACGACACAAACGTCAGGCAGGAATTGAGGCTGCGATAGCGGATCTGCTCCGCGCCTTGAGTGTCGGTGTGCAATTCGCCGACCACCACGGTGCATGCACCGCAATCGCCGCTGGCGCAGCCTTCCTTGGTGCCGGATTTGCCCAAATGCTCGCGCAAATAGTTGAGCACGGTCAGGTTGGGGTCCAGGGCGTGCTCGCTACGGAGTTCCTGGTTAAGTAAAAACTGGATCACGGAAGGCCTCGCAGACTCATTATTGTTGTTAACCGCTTTGCGCCGAATCTAGTCATGTCTGACTTTTCGGTCAACGATTTTCTGACCAGAAGGTCAAGAAATTGCGATCGCAACACTTTTAATTATGGTCCAGTCTTCTGGAACCGGTGTTTTTGCTGGCTTTTGGCTTTTCATCGCTGCTTATTTCATGCCAAATTCGCGCCTGTGGGCGTAGCGCCATCAGCCAGCCAATGCGCTACACTGCCGCGCTTGTACCGATAGAAGATTTTGAAGGGAAAACATGACGTTCAAGGCGCCGGACAGTCTCGCCGAGCAAATTGCTCACCACCTCGCCGAACGTATCATTCGCGGCGATCTCAAGCCTGGGGAGCGGATCCAGGAACAGAAAGTCACGCTGGCACTCAATGTCAGCCGTGGTTCCGTGCGTGAAGCTTTGTTGATCCTCGAGCGCCGCCACCTGATCGCGATCCTGCCGCGCCGTGGCGCCCACGTCACCGAACTCACCGCGCACAAGGTGCAGAGCCTGTGCACGCTGATGGGCGAGTTGTACATCCTGCTCGGCAATTCGGTGGCTGAGGGCTGGAAGGTCCAGGCTGACATGGCGCCGTTCCTGCAGATCCAGCAACGCCTGATGACCAGTTTCGAACGTGAGGACGTGCGTGCCTTCGTCGAAGAAAGCTTCAGTGTGATGCGCGCCGCGTACCCCTTCGCCAACAACCCGTACTTGCAGGAAACCGTCGAAAACCTGCAGCCGGCGATGAACCGTGCCTATTACCTGGCCCTGGACCAGCGCAAGGCGGAGATGAGTGAGTACCTGGCACTGTTCGAGCAGCTGCTCGCGGCGGTGCTCGCCCGTGATCTGCCGCAGATCCGCCAGGTACTGTCGGCCTACTGCGAGCGCAGCAGCTCGTTGGTCATCGCTGCGTTGGCGGGCGCCTAAACGTGCGGCTCAAGTGCATCAAACTGGCGGGGTTCAAATCCTTCGTCGACCCGACCACGGTGAACTTCCCCAGTAACATGGCGGCGGTGGTCGGGCCCAATGGCTGCGGCAAGTCGAACATCATCGACGCCGTACGTTGGGTGATGGGCGAGAGCTCGGCAAAAAACCTGCGTGGCGAGTCGATGACCGACGTCATCTTCAATGGCTCCACCAGCCGCAAGCCGGTGAGCCAGGCCAGCATCGAACTGGTGTTCGATAACTCCGATGGCACCTTGATCGGCGAATACGCGGCCTACGCGGAAATCTCGATTCGACGCAAAGTGACGCGCGACAGCCAGAACAGTTACTTCCTCAACGGCACCAAATGCCGTCGACGCGATATCACCGATATTTTCCTTGGCACCGGCTTAGGCCCGCGCAGCTATTCGATCATCGAGCAGGGCATGATCTCCAAGCTGATCGAAGCCAAGCCCGAAGACCTGCGCAACTTTATCGAAGAAGCGGCCGGCATCTCCAAGTACAAGGAGCGCCGCCGCGAGACCGAAAACCGTATCCGCCGCACCCACGAAAACCTTGCCCGCCTCACCGACCTGCGCGAAGAGCTGGAGCGTCAACTCGAACGCCTGCACCGCCAGGCCCAGGCGGCCGAGAAGTACCAGGAATACAAGGGCGAGGAGCGCCAGCTCAAGGCGCAGCTCTCGGCCCTGCGCTGGCAGGCGCTGAATGATCAGGTCGGCCAGCGCGAAGCGATCATTGGCACCCAGGAAATCAGCTTCGAAGCGCTGGTGGCCGAGCAGCGTAATGCCGACGCGAGCATCGAGCGCTTGCGTGACGGTCACCATGACCTGTCCGAGCGCTTCAATCTGGTGCAGGGGCGGTTCTACTCGGTAGGCGGCGATATTGCTCGGGTCGAACAGAGCATCCAGCACGGCCAGCAGCGCCTGCGCCAGTTGCAGGACGATTTGAAAGAAGCCGAACGCGCGCGGCTGGAAACCGAGTCGCACCTGGGCCACGACCGCACCCTGCTGCTGACGTTGGGCGAAGAGCTGGACATGCTCACGCCCGAGCAGGAAATCACCAGCGCCGCCGCCGAAGAGGCCGCGGCCGCCCTGGAAGAAGCCGAAACCACCATGCACGGCTGGCAGGAACAGTGGGACGCTTTCAACCTGCAATCCGCCGAGCCGCGCCGCCAGGCTGAGGTGCAGCAATCGCGCATCCAGCAACTGGAAACCAGCATGGAGCGCCTGGCCGAGCGCCAGCGCCGTATGCAGGAGGAGCGCGCGTTGCTCGCCGCCGACCCGGAAGACGCGGCGATCATGGCGTTGAGCGAACAGCTGGCCGAAAGCGAAATGACCCTGGAAGAACTCGAGGCCAGCGAAGAACAGCAAGTGGAGCGCCTGGAGCAATTGCGTCAGCAACTGCAACAGGCGACCCAGGCCCAGCAGCAGGCCCAGGGCGATTTGCAGCGGCTGAACGGGCGCTTGGCGTCGCTTGAAGCCTTGCAGCAGGCCGCGCTGGACCCAGGCACCGGCACCGCCGAATGGCTGCGTGACCAGCACCTGGCCGAGCGTCCGCGCCTGGCCGAAGGCTTGAAAGTTGAAGCGGGTTGGGAATTGGCGGTCGAGACCGTGTTGGGCGCCGACCTGCAAGCCGTATTGGTGGATGATTTTGGCGGTTTCGACCTGGCCGGTTTTGCCCAGGGCGATTTGCGTTTGCTCAGCCCCGCAGTCGATGGCACGCGAGTGCCGGGCAGTTTGCTCGACAAGGTTGAGGCCGCGATCGATCTGGCGCCGTGGCTGGGCCAGGTCAAACCGGTTGAATCATTGGAGCAAGCCTTGTCCCAGCGTGGCCAATTGGGCGCCGGTGAAAGCCTGATCAGCCGAGACGGTTACTGGGTTGGCCGGCACTTCCTGCGCGTGCGTCGCGCCAGTGAGGCCGAGAGCGGCGTATTGGCCCGTGGCCAGGAAATCGTCAACCTGAGCGCCGAACGCGAAGAACGCGAGGCCACCCTCGAAAGCCTGGAAACCGAACTGCAAACCCTGCGTGCCACTCAGCGCCAACAAGAGACTGGCCGCGAACACCTGCGCCGCCTCTTGCAGGACGAAGCGCGCCAGCAAGGCGAATTGAAAGCCCAACTGTCGGCGAGCAAGGCCAAGGCCGAGCAACTGACCCTGCGCCGCACCCGCCTTGACGAAGAAGTGGCCGAGATGGGCGAGCAGCGCGCCCTCGAACACGAGCAGATCGGCGAAGCGCGCCTGCACTTGCAGGAAGCCCTCGACAGCATGGCGCTGGATACCGAGCAGCGCGAACTGCTGCTGGCCCAGCGCGACAGCCTGCGTGAGCGCCTCGATCGCGTGCGCCAGGAAGCCCGTCAGCACAAGGATCACGCCCACCAATTGGCCGTGCGCCTGGGCTCGTTACAGGCCCAGCACACCTCCACGCGCCAGGCGCTTGAGCGTTTGGAGATGCAGTCCGAACGCCTCACCGAAAAGCGCGAGCAACTGAGCCTCAACCTGGAGGAGGGCGAGGCGCCGCTGGAAGAGTTGCGCCTTAAGCTCGAAGAGTTGCTCGACAAGCGCATGACCGTTGATGAAGAACTCAAGACCGCGCAAATCGCCCTGGAAGACGCCGACCGCGAACTGCGCGACGCCGAGAAACGCCGGACCCAGGCCGAGCAGCAATCCCAGCTGATTCGCGGCCAACTCGAACAGCAACGCATGGAATGGCAAGCCCTGACCGTGCGCCGCAAAACCCTGCAAGACCAGTTGCTTGAAGACGGCTATGACTTGCACGGCGTGCTCAATACATTGACCGCCCAGGCCAATGAAAAAGACGCTGAAGAAGAACTTGAGCGCATCGCCGCGCGTATCCAGCGCCTGGGCGCGATCAACTTGGCGGCCATCGACGAATACCAGCAACAGTCCGAGCGTAAACGTTATCTGGATGCTCAAGACGCCGACCTGGTCGAAGCGCTGGACACTCTGGAGAACGTGATCCGCAAGATCGACAAGGAAACCCGTAATCGCTTCAAAGATACCTTTGATCAGATTAATGGCGGTTTACAGGCGTTATTCCCGAAAGTTTTCGGTGGCGGCAGCGCCTACTTGGAACTGACGGGCGAAGATCTACTCGATACAGGGGTGACGATTATGGCGCGGCCCCCGGGCAAGAAGAACAGCACCATCCATTTGTTGTCCGGTGGCGAAAAGGCACTCACGGCATTGGCCCTGGTATTTGCGATCTTCAAGTTGAACCCGGCGCCGTTTTGCATGCTCGACGAAGTTGACGCGCCGCTGGATGACGCTAACGTTGGACGCTACGCTCGGTTGGTTAAAGAGATGTCCCAGACCGTGCAGTTCATCTATATCACCCACAACAAGATCGCCATGGAAATGGCCGACCAGTTGATGGGCGTGACGATGCATGAGCCGGGTTGTTCGCGGTTGGTGGCGGTGGATGTCGAAGAAGCGATGGCGATGGTGGACGCCTAGCGGCGAGTTGCAAGCTGCAAGTGTGTGAGGCTATAGCTTGCTGTGTGTAGCTCACAGTTGGCGGCTTGCGTAAGAGATCTCCCATGTCGCCGAAAGATGGCAAACCGATACATTTCGCGCCAACTGTGTAAAGTTATCGAAGGTCGTGCTAGTTTATTGTCAATTCCTCGTATGCGTGGGCAAAACGTCAGTCAGAACATAGAGTTGGCGCCACGTTTTAAAGCGGTTTGGACGTTGCTAAACCCCTTATTTTTCAGCATTTTTTATTAGAGGCACGGGATTACATGGAAATCGGTCTGCGCGAGTGGCTGATCGTCATCGGCATTATTGTCATTGCCGGTATTCTTTTTGATGGCTGGCGCCGCATGCGCGGTGGCAAGGGCAAGCTCAAATTCCGTTTGGACCGTAACCTGTCCAACTTGCCCGACGACGACGGCAGCGCCGAGCTGCTGGGGCCGCCTCGTGTGCTGGATAACCATAAAGAACCACAACTGGACGAGCATGACTTGCCGTCGATGAGTGCGCCGGTGCGTGAAGCCCGCGAACCGTCGTCCAAGCGTGGCAAGCGCGCCAGTGCCGCCGTCGCCGAGCCGCATCAGGGCGACCTGAACCTCGACGTCGATGAAGGCCCGAGCTTCAGCAGCCGCGACGACGATTTCCCGGATGAAAATATCGGCAAGGCATCCAGTGCGCCGCGCCAATCGGTCAACGACCAGCCGGCTGCCGAAGAAGTCTTGGTGATCAGCGTGATCTGCCGCGACGCCGCCGGCTTCAAAGGCCCGGCACTCTTGCAGAATATCCTCGAAAGCGGCCTGCGTTTTGGCGAGATGGATATTTTCCACCGCCACGAAAGCATGGCCGGTAACGGCGAAGTGCTGTTCTCCATGGCCAACGCGGTCAAGCCGGGCACTTTCGATCTGGACGATATCGACTTGTTCAGCACCCCGGCGGTGAGCTTCTTCCTCGGTTTGCCAGGCCCGCGTCACCCGAAACAAGCGTTCGACGTGATGGTGGCTGCTGCGCGCAAACTGTCCCAAGAGCTCAACGGCGAGCTCAAGGACGACCAACGCAGCGTGCTCACTGCCCAGACCATCGAGCATTACCGTCAGCGCATCGTCGAGTTCGAGCGTCGCGCCCTGACACAGAAACGCTGAGGTTCGATCTTAAGCGTTGCCTGTAGAATCCGTGCACTAACATATTGAGCAGCTTCGGCTGCTCTTTTGCTTTATGAGAGAACACCCATGACCGCCGCCCACACCCGCATTCTCGAACTGCGCGCTGAACTGGATCAGCACAATTACCGCTACCACGTCCTCGACGAGCCGAGCATTCCGGACGCCGAGTACGACCGGTTATTCCATGAGCTAAAGGCTCTGGAAGCCGAGCACCCGGATTTGGTGACGCGTGATTCGCCGACGCAGCGGGTTGGCAGTGCGGCGCTGTCGGCGTTCACCCAGGTCAAGCACGAGATTCCGATGCTCAGCCTGGGCAACGCCTTTGATGAAACCACCATGCTCGAATTTGATCGCCGGGTTACCGAAGGTCTCGACCTGCCGGTGGGCGATCTGTTTGGCGGCGGCGCAGCGGTGGAATACAGCTGCGAGCCCAAGCTCGATGGCCTGGCGGTCAGCCTGTTGTATCAGGACGGCGAGCTGGTGCGCGGTGCCACGCGCGGCGATGGCACCACCGGTGAAGACATCAGCGTCAACGTGCGCACGGTGCGCAATATCCCGTTGAAACTGCACGGCAGCGCCTGGCCGGCGACCCTGGAAGTGCGCGGCGAAGTGTTCATGTCCAAGGCTGGCTTCGAGCGCCTTAATGCCTCGCAACTGGAAGTGGGCGGCAAGACCTTCGCCAACCCGCGTAATGCCGCCGCAGGCAGCTTGCGCCAGCTGGACTCGAAGATCACCGCCAGCCGCCCGCTGGAGTTTTGCTGCTACGGCGTGACTACCGACATCAGCGACACCCATATCGGTAACCTGCAGCAACTGCAGAAGTGGGGCATGCCCATCAGCCATGAGCTGAAGCTGGCCAAGGGCATTCAGGATTGCCTGGCGTACTACCGCGATATCGGCGAGCGGCGTAACAGCCTGCCGTACGAGATTGACGGCGTGGTGTTCAAGGTCAACAGCATTGCTTCGCAACGTGAGCTGGGCTTCCGCGCCCGCGAACCACGCTGGGCCATCGCGCATAAATTCCCGGCGATGGAAGAGCTGACCGAGCTGCTCGATGTGGAATTCCAGGTCGGCCGCACCGGTGCTGTAACGCCGGTGGCGCGCTTGAAGCCGGTCAAGGTCGCGGGTGTGACGGTGTCCAACGCAACCTTGCACAATATGGATGAAGTGGCGCGCCTGGGCTTGATGATCGGCGACACTGTGATCATTCGCCGTGCCGGTGATGTGATCCCGCAAGTCGTCTCGGTGGTCACCGAACGCCGCCCGGAAAACGCCCGCGCCGTGCACATTCCGCAAAGCTGCCCGGTGTGCGGCTCCCATGTGGAGCGCACGCAACTGGTCAAGCGCAGCAAGGGCAAGGAAACCGTCAGCGAAGGCGCGGTTTACCGCTGCGTCGGGCGCCTGGCCTGTGGCGCGCAGCTCAAGCAGGCGATCATCCATTTTGTGTCGCGCCGCGCCATGGACATTGACGGCCTGGGCGACAAGACCATCGAGCAACTGGTGGATGAAAAGCTTATCGGCTCGCCGGCTGACCTCTACAAGCTCAAATACGAGCAGATCATCGACCTGGAAGGCTTTGCCGATATTTCCAGCAAGAAGCTGATTGCCGCCATCGAAAACAGCAAGACGCCGACCCTGGCGCGGTTTATCTACGCCTTGGGCATTCCGGACGTGGGCGAAGAGACGGCCAAGGTGCTCGCGCGCTCGCTGGCGTCCCTGGAGCGCGTGCAGCAGGCCTTGCCGGAAGTGCTGACGTACTTGCCGGACGTGGGCCTTGAAGTCGCCCACGAGATTCACAGCTTCTTTGAAGACAGCCATAACCAGGAGGTGATTGGCGCGCTGCTGTCGCCGGATGAATGCGGCCTGCAATTGCAGGATCAGGGCGACCTGAGCGCCGAGTTTGCCGCCAGCACCACCCTCGGCGGCCTGCTCGACAAGCTGCACGTGCCCAGCGTAGGGCCTGGCGCCGCGCAAAAACTGGCCGACAAGTTCGTAAGCCTCGAAGGCGTGATCAAGGCCGACTGGCTGGATATGCGCCAGGCGTTGCCCGAGAAGCAGGCCAAGGCGGTGCGCGAGTTTTTTGATATCCCGGACAATGCCCACCATGCCCTGGCCATCGAGCAGCAGCTCAAGGACTTCGGTATGCACTGGCAGAGCGAGAAGAAGGTCGTCGAAGGCTTGCCGGAAGCGGGGCATACCTGGGTGCTGACCGGCTCTCTTGAGCTGATGAGCCGTGATGTGGCCAAGGACAAGCTCGAAAGCCTGGGCGCCAAGGTGGCAGGTTCCGTCTCGGCCAAGACTCACTGCGTGGTTGCCGGGCCGGGCGCGGGTTCCAAGCTGGCCAAGGCCACCGAGCTGGGCCTCAAGGTGCTGGACGAAGAGGCCTTCGTCGCCTTCCTGGCCAGACACAACATCAGCGTCTGACGATCGTTCCCACGCTCCGCGTGGGAATGCAGCCCTGGACGCTCTGCGTCGGCTCTTGAACCTCGTGACGCAGAGCGTCACCGCAGGCATTCCCACGCAGAGCGTGGGAACGATCTTTCACGGTAAATGATCTAGTCTTGGTCACCCAGGGAGAGATCGCCATGTTCCGCTACTTCGAGCAACTCAGCACGCGCATCGCCGCACCGTTCATGGCCGGATCCTCGCGCAGCAGCAAGGTGTGGCAGTGCCGGTGCGGCCAGTCGCTGTTCTTTCGCAACAGCCAGTGCCTGGTCTGTTCTGCGCTGTTGGGCTATCAGCCCCAGCAAAGCCGGCTGTCGTCGCTACAGCCCGGCCCGGTCGATGGCACATGGCTACAGGACGATAACCTTGACGCCGGCACCTTCCGCCGCTGCGCCAACCTCGACACCCCGGCCGCCTGCAACTGGCTGATTCCTGCCCACAGCACCGCAACGCTGTGCGTGGCGTGCAGCCTGAACCGCACTATTCCCGACTTATCGGTGCCGGAAAACCCCGAACGCTGGCGCAAAGTCGAAACCGCCAAGCGCCGGTTGGTGGCGCAACTGATCAGCCTGGGCCTGCAAGTGGTGCCCAAAAGTGTTGACGAAAACAGCGGCCTGGCCTTCGATTTCGTCGGCATTGACCTTGAAGGCAACGCACCCACCACCGGCCACGCCAACGGCCTGATCACCCTCGATATCAAGGAAGCGGACGACGCCCATCGCGAGAAAGTCCGTGTGCAAATGCGCGAGCCGTATCGCACGTTGCTCGGCCACTTTCGCCATGAGGTCGGCCATTACTATTGGGATCGGCTGATTGCCAACAGCCATTGGCTTGAATCGTTTCGTAGCCTGTTCGGCGACGAACGCGCCAGTTACGCCGAGGCACTCGAGCAGCACTACCAGAACGGCCCGCGCGCCGACTGGCAGCAAACCTGTGTCAGCGCCTACGCGACCATGCACCCCTGGGAAGACTGGGCCGAAACCTGGGCTCACTACCTGCACATGATGGACGCCGTCGACACCGCACTGGGCTTTGGCATGAGTGCCCGCGAGATGGACCTGGATTACCAGCCCTTCCCGTTGACCACGCTCTACGACCCCGAACACCCTGGCGGCCCGGCCTTCCTGTCGTTCGTCAACGCCTGGATCGAACTGGCCGGCATGCTCAACGAACTGTCGCGCAGCATGGGCCAGCCGGATTTCTACCCCTTTGTGTTGCCGCCGGCGGTGATCGCCAAGCTGCACTTCATTCACTTGGTGATTCAGGAGGAGGGCGGCAGGGCCGACGAAGTCGTACAAGCACAGTAATCCACCCCTATGTGGGAGCTGGCTTGCCTGCGATTGCGGTGCATCATCCAGTGAATGCCCCAACTGATACACCGTAATCGCGGGCAAGCCCGGCTCCCACAAGGTTCTGGCAGGTTATCGAGGTTGTGGACAAGTGCTTGAGCCCCTTCATATTTTTAATCCGGAACAACGGTTGTAAGTTCCGATGAGATCGGTACAATGGCGCGGCTTGCCGAGAGGCCAGCGTCGTTATGGTGACCCCATCGGTCCCCCCGCAACGATTACCCGTGAACCTGGTCAGAGCCGGAAGGCAGCAGCCACAGCGGGAACATTGTGTGCCGGGGTGTGGCTGGTGGGGTTGCCTCCATAACGCTCTCCTTTGTTTCTACCCTTCCTGTTTCAAATCAAACATTGTTTTAATCGCCCATCTGCCATTTTTTGCGCAGCGATGACGGCGTTGTGCTGGAAAACTTTCAGCGGCCTGCTAGCGTCATTCTTGTAAGCGACCCTGTGCTGGAGTAGTAAAGAAGTGATGGCACTCCTTTGATCAACAAGGATGATTGCCATGCCCAGCCTTCCCGTTTTACCCAGAACGCTCAGTGCTTCAGTCGGCGCCCCAGGCAAGGCGCAGAATGTGCTTGCTGATGTTCGCTTTATCCAGCATCTGTTTAATCTGATCACGCCAGAATCCGCTTCGCGCCTTGTGGAGGACGGAAAGTGCGGCCCGCTGTTGTTGCGGCGCATCAGCGACTATCAGGCGAATCGTCTCAAGGTCAGCAAACCTGATGGGGTGATTGACCCGGGCGGTCGGACGTTCAATAGCCTGGTCGACGATGCAGGCAAAGCCAATGCCGTTGTTCTTCCCGACCAGTCGTTAGTCACCAGGCCCACCTGTGACGGTCAAATCGCCCTGACCGAGGCTGATTTTCAGAGCGCGGCTGCAGCGCTGGGCAACGGTATTTCGGTGAACCTGATCAAGGCGTTCGCCGCCGTTGAGTCTGGTGGGCGATCCGGGTTCGGGCCGGCCAACATGCCGGTTATCGCCTTCGAGGGCCATATCTTTCGCAAGTACACTCAACATAAGTACGACAGGACCTACCCCTTTTTGTCCTACCCCTTTTTGGTCAATGCTGGCCCGCAATGGAAAGCCAACAATAAAACCCAGGCGATTGCGTGGCGGACTCTGGTCGATGCTTATACGTTGGACCAGGCAGCAGCGCTGATGTCGGCGTCCTACGGTATGTTCCAGGTCATGGGCTTTAATTTTGCTGCCTGTGGTTACAAGAACGTGTTCGAGTTTGTGGCTGCACTGAAGCTTAACGCCGGCCAGCAATTGATGGCGTTCTGCGGCTTTTGCCGCAAGAATCCAGCCTTGCTCAGAGCGATGAAAAGCAAGGACTTTGCCGGCATGGCGCGCAATTACAATGGCTCAAGCTATGGCGACTACGACAGGCGTATCCAAAAAGCCTTCGAGGCGCTGGAACGGAAAAAATAGCCGCACCTGCTGGCTGTCTCACATCGTTGAGGTGGCCCACTGGACAACCCAAAATCATCTTGTTAGTTTCCGCCAGCCACTTGTTTCAAGTTATGACAGGTGTGCGGTGCTGATATTGAAGTGCTATCACTTCTTGAACTAACAAGGATGTCCATGATGAAAAGCCTGCAAGGGTTGCCCCGTCTTATCAGTGCTTCAGTGGGCGCGCCGGGTAAAGCGCGCAACTTGCCCGCCGATGTTCAGTGCATCCAGTATCTATTTAATCTGATCATTCCCAAGATGGGTTTTGCGCTGGCCGAAAACGGTAAGTGCGATGGGCAATTGGTGCAGTGCATCAGCCAGTATCAGTTCCGGCACCTCAAGTATGCGCATCCTGATGGCGTGATCGACCCGACCGGTCGAACCTTCAATAGCCTGATAGAAGAGGCGGTCAAAGTGCCGGTGAAGGCGTTTCCGACGATGCGCATTCCGAGCTTTCTCAACGCGTTTGGCAATAACGGCGGCGATGCGGTACAGGCCACGGTCAATGTGTACCTGGAGCGCATGCGCGCGACCATCGAGGCCGAGCGGCGTAACCGCCAGTTGATGCTCCAGGCCACGTGCGATGGTGGCATGACGCTGACCGATACCGACTTTCAAAGCGCTGCCACCCAGTTGGGCAGCGGCATTTCGGTGAATATCATCAAGGCTTTCGCCACGGTCGAATCCGGCGGGCGTTCCGGGTTCGGGCTGGCCAAGTTGCCGGTGATTGCCTTTGAAGGCCACTTGTTTCGCAAGTACACCAAGCACATCTACGATCAGGCGCACCCGCTGCTGTCTTATATCTACGTGAGAAAGGCCGGGCCGCAGTGGCAGGTCAATAACAAGGACCAGACCAAAGCCTGGGAGACCATGGCCACAGCGTTTGCGCTGGACCAGGAGGCGGCATTGATGTCGGCGTCCTGGGGCATGTTTCAAATAATGGGGTTCAACTACACCTCCTGCGGTTACAAGACGGTGTTTGAGTTTGCTGCCGCCCTGAAGATCAATGCCGGTAACCAATTAAAAGCGTTTATCGGTTTTTGCAGCCAGAGCCCGGCCCTGATCAAGGCCATGAAAGATAAAGACTACGTGGCCATGGCGCGTAACTATAACGGCAAGGATTACGGCGACTACGACAGCCGTATCAAAAAGGCCTACGAAGCATTGGAAGGGAAGAAATAAGATGAGCCGTTTTCTAGCGATGAGTGTGTTGTCGTTGTGCGCCTTGGTGCCCGCGTTGGCAGGTGCCGCTGAGCTGCATTCTGGCAAATACGAGGGATTGATGCTGGCGGTCACCCCTGAGCATCAGGTCGAAGGCTACTACGCAGAAGAACTGGGCGAGGGTGTGACCCGCAGCTGCACGTTTTACCTGCAAGGCCAGCCTGAAGCGCTCACCACCTGGCTAGACAAGGCCTACCCCGGCAGCGTCGCAGCGTCCTCCGACGGCGTGACCTTGACGGTGGAGCAGGGGCGCGAGCATCCCGGTTGCATCAGCGTGCTGATGCCGGAAATCGCCACCGGCCTGGACCTGGCCCAAACGGCCAGCAAGCAATGGATCGGCCTGGTGACCGTGACGGCCGACAAGGCTTACCTGCTGAAAAAACCAGGCGCTGAAGCGGCCAAACGCGCGTATATCGTCAAGGACGATGTGGTCGGCGTGCTGGCGTTCAAGGACGGCTGGGCCAAGGTCGAGTTCACCAATGCCAAAGACCATACCTACACCGGTTGGATCAGCCAGGACCAGTACGCACGCTTGGCGGCGCCGCAAGCCAACTAGCCAAACGTCTCCCGCAGCAGCCCGGCAAACGCATCCCGCGCCAGGTGGCGCTGGGTGTCCGTGTGCCAGAACAGCAGGTTGTCCACGGCCTGCAACTCCTCGAACCGGTAGGAGGCCAGTTGATTGGCCTGCTCGTAGCGGGCCAGGATGCCTTCCGGCGCCAACGCCACGCCAATCCCTGCACTGACGCAACCAATGATGGTGCCCCAACTGGCATAGCTGGCGATGCTTGGTTTGAAGGCGTGCGGTTTGATCCAGTTCTCCAGCGCCGCGCGATACGGACAACCGGGCGGCCACACCAGCAAGGTGCGGCCTGCCAAGTCTTCGGCACTGTTGATCGGCGCGCTGGAGGCGCTGGCGATCAGCACCAGGCGTTCGCTGTAGACCACACTGTGTTCGAGCTTGGCGCGCTTGCCGCCCGAGGCCACCAGCGCCACATCGAGGCGATGGTGTTGCAGGTCGTCGAGCAGTTGCGCCCAGGCGCCGGTGACCAGTTCCAGGCTGACGTCCGGGTAGCGCCGGTGGTATTCGGCCAGCAGCGGCGGCAGGCGGCCGCTGGCGCTGGATTCCACCGCACCGATGCGCAGCGTGCCGCGCGGGATGGCGTTGGCATCCACTGCGCGTTTGGACTCATCCACCAGGGCCAGGATGCGCTCGCAGTAATCGAGGAAGATTTCCCCGGCGGCACTGATGGCCAGCCCACGGCCTGCGCGAATAAACAGCGGCGTGCCCAACTCGCTTTCCAGCTGCTTGATGCGCGTGGTGATGTTGGACGGCACGCAGTGCAGTTGCAGCGCGGCCTGGGCCACGCTGCCGGTTTGTGCCACGGCGCGCACCATTTTCAGTTGGGCCAGTTCCATTGCTCAGTTCCAATGATTTCAGAAGTCAGAAACGCTTAATTGTCCTGCGCCTTGCGCGGCTCAAGACTGACGGTATTCCTTCTCAGTATCTGGATGCCGTCGATGAATGCCCCGTCACCCGTAAAGCTTACGCTAGTCATCGCTGGCGTGATTCTCTGTTGGGCCTATTCGCCGATTGGCGTGCACATGGGGCTGCACAGCTACAGCCCTGGCCAGTTGGCGTTGCTGAGGTTTCTGATCGCCTCGGTGTTCATGGGCGGCATCGCCTTGGCGGTAGGCATCGGCTGCCCGCGTGTGCGGGATCTGCCGTGGTTGCTGGTGTTGGGTTTTTTCGGCGTGTTCCTGCACCACACCAGCCTCAACTACGGGCAACAGTGGGTGACGGCGGCGGCATCGAGTGTACTGGCGCAGTCGGTGCCGCTGTTCAGTGTGGTGATCGCGTTTTTCTGTTTGAAGGAACGGGTCAGCCTCTGGCGTTGGGGCTGCGTCTTGCTCGGCTTGCTGGGTGTGCTGGTGGTGATCTGGGGTGATCATGGCGTCGGTGATATCGACCCGCGCGGCTTGCTGATCTTGCTGGCAGCCGTGTCGTGGAGCGTGTATTTCGTCATCCAGAAACACTACGCCCATCGCTACAGCCCGCTGACCATGGCGTGTTACATGGTGTGGGCGGGCACCTTGATGCTGTGCGTGAACCTGCCGGGCTTGCCGGCTGCGGTGGCCCAGGCGCCAATGCCGGAGAATCTGTCGGTGCTGGTATTGGGGATTTTCCCCAGCGCCCTGGCCTACCTGGCTTGGGGCTATGTGCTCAAGCACGTGGACGTCAGCCGCGCCTCGGTGGCGATGTACCTGATTCCGCCGGTGGCCATGCTGATGGCGGCGACGCTGCTGGGCGAGCACATTGCCCTGCAAGTGATATTGGGCGCGGTGATCGTGCTGGCCAGTGTCGCCGCCATCAGCCTTGAAGGGCGCTGGCGCTCAATCGCTCAGGCTGAACGCGCGCAGCCGGTGGCCGTCGAGGTCCTCGGCGACGAAGGTGTAGCCGAAGTCAAGGTGGGTCGGTGACTGAATGATGGTCGCGCCGCGCTCTACCCATTGAGCGTAAAGGGCGTCTACGGCGGCTGGGTCCCCCAGCGAAAAACCTACCTCACCGCCTCCGCCGGTAAACTGAGCCGCAGGCTCTACGGTGTGACGCGACCACAGCCCCAGCTTGACGCCGTTGTCGAGAATGAACAGGGCGAACGTCGGGTTCAGTTCCACCGGCGGCTTGCCCAGCAGGCGGCTATAGAAGTTGGCGCTGGTGGCCGGGCTGTCGACGTAGAGCAGGAAGTAATGGGCGACGGTGTGCATGCAGGCTCCTTGATTACGGGCGGTTAAGTGAGCCCAGTCTAGGGGACGGCCCTGTCAGTTCTTGTCAGGAGCGTTCTTGTCAGGAGTGCGCAGCGGTCGCGCATTCTCCCCGGTGTACAGTTTGATCAGGTCATCGATCTCGCCCGACATTTTCATCCGCAGCAGCGTGCGCAAGATCCGTTGCACCGGCACGCTCGGGTCATTGCGCACGATGCAGCCCAGGTTTTGTTCGTCGATCACCGCGACGTTGTGCAGCCGCAGGCTTGGGGGCACTTTCAGGTTGAAACGGTCCAGGGTCCATTCGTTGATCACGGCGTATTCGAAACGCGCGGCCACCAGCTTGTGCAGCACCAACTCCTCGCTGCGCGAATCGTCGCGGGTCAATTGGCCACTGGCAAACAGCGGTTCGAGGACGACATAGCGGTAGTTGAGCACCGTGCCAATGGCCTGCGGTGCCAACCTGGCCACCTGAACGGGCGGTGCGTGGACACTGGCCAACACATTGCGCTGCACCATCAAGGGTACGCTCCAGCTGTAGTCGCCGGACAATTCGCCGAGCCAATCCTGGGCGACATAGCAGCGCACATCGACCTCTGCGCGTGCCATGGCACCGGCGAGTCGCGCCCGGGCCAGCACGTGGAACTCGGCTGGCCGCCCGACCTGGGTGGCCAGGCTCAACATCAAGTCATACAAAATGCCCTGTGTGGGCTGGTCACCCTCTATCTGTGCCATGGGCATTGCCCAGCTGTCGGAAACCGAAAAACGCAACGGTGCGGGCGCCGCCAGGCAAGCAACGGAAATCATCCATAAAGCGCCCAGGACTACACGCATACACTCTCCGGGTTCAGGCCTTTGTGGGGCCAGTCAGGCAAGCTTAGTCAGATTAGACGAGCGTGCCGGATGCAATTTCCCCCTTGCTCCGCTAGCATTACCGGCTTCCGCTTCCCAGTTGCGACGGTTTTCGATGAGTTATCAGGTTCTTGCACGTAAATGGCGCCCGCGCTCGTTCCGCGAAATGGTCGGCCAGACCCATGTGCTCAAGGCTCTGATCAATGCCTTGGACAGCCAACGGCTGCACCACGCCTACCTGTTCACCGGTACTCGCGGGGTCGGCAAGACCACTATCGCGCGCATTATTGCCAAGTGCCTGAACTGTGAAACCGGCATCACGTCGACGCCTTGTGGCACCTGTTCGGTATGCCGCGAGATCGACGAAGGGCGTTTTGTCGACCTGATCGAGATCGATGCCGCGAGCCGCACCAAGGTCGAAGACACCCGCGAGCTGCTCGACAACGTGCAGTACGCGCCGAGCCGTGGGCGCTTCAAGGTCTACCTGATCGACGAAGTGCACATGCTCTCCAGCCATTCCTTCAACGCCCTGTTGAAAACCCTGGAAGAGCCGCCGCCCTACGTTAAGTTCATCCTGGCCACCACCGACCCGCAGAAACTTCCTGCAACGATTTTGTCGCGGTGCCTGCAGTTCTCCCTGAAAAACATGACGCCCGAGCGCGTGGTCGAGCATTTGACCCATGTGCTCGGCGTCGAGAACGTGCCGTTCGAAGACGATGCGTTGTGGCTGCTCGGCCGCGCCGCCGATGGTTCGATGCGTGACGCCATGAGCCTCACCGACCAGGCCATCGCCTTCGGTGAAGGCAAGGTCATGGCCGCGGATGTGCGCGCCATGCTCGGCACGCTGGACCACGGCCAGGTGTTCGACGTGTTGCACGCGCTGATCGAAGGTGACGCCAAGGCGTTGCTCGAAGCCGTGCGCCACTTGTCGGAGCAAGGCCCGGACTGGAACGGCGTGCTCTCGGAAATCCTCAATGTGCTGCACCGCGTGGCCATCGCCCAGGCGTTGCCTGAAGGTGTCGACAACGGCCATGGCGACCGCGACCGCGTATTGGCGCTGGCCCAGGCGTTGCCAGCCGAAGATGTGCAGTTCTACTACCAGATGGGCCTGATCGGCCGCCGGGATTTGCCCTTGGCGCCAGACCCGCGTGGCGGCTTTGAAATGGTCTTGCTGCGGATGCTGGCCTTCCGGCCCGCCGACTCGGCGGACGCACCGAGACAGCCGCTAAAGCCAGTGGGGATCAGCCAGGCCACAGTTGATTCCGCCAAACCAGTGGCTGGCGCGGCGGTAGTCGCGCCAGTAGTTGCTGCACCTGAACCTGCGCCGCCTGCACCTGCGCCAGCACCCGAGCCTGCGGTTGCCGCGCCGGTGGTCGAACCTGCGCCCGTGGTTGAGCCTGAACCTGCTCCCGCGCCGGTGGTTGACCTGCCTTGGAACGATCCGGTCGACGCAGAAGCTGAACCTGAGCCTGAACCTGAAGTCGAGCAAGTGCCCGCCGTGGAGCCCGTGCTGGAAACCACCGGCGAGCAGCCCGAGCTGACGCCGATGCCCACGCCGACTCCGGACAGTGCGGTGCCGGACGCGCCGGAATGGGTGTCGGCGCCGGTCCCCGAGCCGACCGTTGCGCAGGTGGACGCCGCTACGCCGGGTATCGACCTCGATGACGAGCCGCCGCTGGACGAAGATTACATCGAGCCGGACATGGATTCGGCCTACAGCTACCTGGACGACCTGGCCAGCGAGCACACCGCCGAACCGGCCCCCGAGCCCGAAGCGGAACCCGCTGCGGCCCCGGCCACTGGCCTGGCGTTGCAATGGTTGGAGTTGTTTCCGAAATTGCCGATCTCCGGCATGACCGGCAGCATCGCCGCCAACTGCACCTTGATCTCCATCGAGGGCGACCACTGGCTGTTGCACCTGGACCCGGCCCACAGCGCCTTGTTCAACGCCACTCAGCAACGCCGACTCAACGATGCGCTCAACCAGTACCATGAACGCACGTTGACCATCGCCATCGAACTGATCAAGCCTGAGCAGGAAACCCCGGCCCAGGCGGCGACCCGTAAGCGCATCAACCGTCAGCGTGAGGCCGAAGACTCGATCCATGGCGATCCGCTCATCCAACAGTTGATGCAACAGTTCGGTGCGGTGGTGCGTCACGATACTATTGAACCTGTCGAAGCCCCGGTGCCCCAAGCGTGATAAAACCGGGCTACTAATTGATTGATCCACGTACTTTGAGGTGATTCCCATGATGAAAGGTGGCATGGCCGGCCTGATGAAGCAGGCGCAGCAGATGCAGGAAAAGATGGCCAAGATGCAGGAAGAACTGGCCAACGCCGAAGTCACCGGTAAAGCCGGTGGCGATATGGTCAGCGTGGTGATGACCGGTCGTCACGACATCAAGCGCGTGAGCATCGACCCAAGCGTATTGCCTGGCGTCGGCGAAGATGACCTGGAAATGCTCGAAGCGCTGTTCGCCGCGGCCGTCAACGACGCCGTGCGCAAGATCGAAGCCAACAGCCAGGAAAAAATGGGTGGCGTGACCGCTGGCATGCAACTGCCGCCGGGCATGAAACTGCCGTTTTGATCGTGCAGCGTTAGCTAGACTCAAATGCCAGGCATCGCGCCTGGCATTTTTGTTTGTGCTAATCCGATCGAACCCTGGCATGGCAAGCAGGGTCTGCACCCTATACCGAAAGATTCGTTAAAGGAGCCCCTCATGCCTCAAGAACCCATTCTTAACCAGCGCATTGTCCTGGTCTCGCGCCCGCAAGGCGCGCCGACACCTGAAAACTTTCGCCTGGAACGCGTGAACCTGCCGGAATTGGCAGATGGCCAGGTGCTGCTCAAAACCCTGTACCTGTCCCTCGATCCCTACATGCGTGGGCGCATGAGTGACGCGCCGTCCTACGCAGCTCCGGTGGAAATCGACGAAGTGATGACCGGTGGTGCTGTCAGCCGTATCGAGCAATCGCGTAACCCGAAATTCGCGGCGGGTGATCTTGTGGTGGGTTCCACCGGCTGGCAGAGCCATAGCATCTCAGACGGAAACAACCTGATCCCGCTGCCCAAAGGCCTGGCCAGCCCCTCGATGGCGCTGGGTGTATTGGGTATGCCTGGCATGACCGCGTACATGGGCCTGATGGATATCGGCCAGCCCAAGGCCGGCGAAACCCTGGTGGTGGCGGCTGCCTCCGGCGCGGTGGGTTCGGTGGTCGGGCAGGTGGCCAAGCTCAAGGGTTTGCGCGTGGTGGGTATTGCCGGCGGCGCGGACAAGTGCCGCTACGTGGTCGATGAGCTGGGCTTTGACGCCTGTATCGACCACAAGAGCGCCGATTTTGCCCATGAGCTGGCGTTGGCCTGTTTCAAAGGCGTGGATATCTACTTTGAAAACGTCGGCGGCAAAGTCTTCGACGCCGTGCTGCCGCTGCTCAACCCCAAGGCACGCATTCCGCTGTGCGGCCTGATCGCCGGTTACAACGCCCATGAAGCCCCCAGCGGTCCTGATCGGCTGCCGGCACTGCAACGTACCTTGTTGACCAAGCGCGTGCGCATCCAGGGTTTTATCGTGTTCGACGATTATGGCGATCGCCAGCCCGAATTCCTCAGCGCCATGGCGCCGTGGGTGCGCGACGGCAAGATCAAGTTCCGCGAAGACGTGGTCGATGGCCTGGAACAGGCACCCGAAGCCTTTATCGGTTTGCTCGAGGGGCGCAACTTCGGCAAGTTGGTGGTGCGCGTCGCACAGGATTGAGCATTTGACGCTAATCCGAGGCGCGGGTATAAACCGCGTCTCGTTGTTTTGTCGGACCCTTCGCCCATGAGCTTCAGCCCCCTGATTCGCCAACTGATCGACGCCCTGCGCACTTTGCCGGGTGTGGGCCAGAAAACCGCCCAGCGTATGGCGCTGCAACTGCTGGAGCGTGATCGCAGCGGCGGCACGCGGTTGGCCCAGGCCTTGAGCCAGGCCATGACCGGCGTGGGCCACTGCCGCCAGTGCCGCACCCTGACCGAAGAAGACCTGTGCCCGCAATGCGCCGACCCACGTCGCGACGACACTTTACTGTGCGTCGTTGAAGGGCCGATGGACGTGTACGCCGTCGAGCAGACCGGCTATCGCGGGCGCTACTTTGTGCTCAAGGGGCATCTTTCGCCGCTGGACGGCCTGGGGCCGGAAGCCATTGGCATTCCGCAACTGGTGACGCGCATTGAAGAGCAGGGCACGTTTACCGAGGTGATCCTGGCAACCAACCCGACGGTGGAAGGCGAGGCGACGGCGCATTACATCGCCCAATTGCTGACCAACAAAGGCTTGATCACCTCGCGTATCGCCCATGGCGTGCCGTTGGGTGGCGAGCTGGAATTGGTGGATGGCGGCACGTTGGCGCACTCTTTTGCCGGTCGCAAGCCGATCACGCTCTAAAATGTGGGAGCTGGCTTGCCTGCGATAACGGTGGATCAGTGGCATTGATGTCGCCTGACACTCCGCTATCGCAGGCAAGCCAGCTCCCACAGTGGTTTTGTGTTGTCAGGGATATCTTGATAACCAAGCAAGCGCTTGGTAAGTTCTCTCCACCTCACCGTGGAGCTTGCCGATGTCTGCCTATCAGGACTACTTCGACCCCAGCCACCAATTGGTCCGTGACAGCGTGCGCCGTTTCGTCGAGCGCGAGATGTTGCCGGGCATCGAGCAATGGGAGGAGGGCGAGAGCTTTCCCCGTGAGCTGTACCTCAAGGCGGGCGCGGCGGGGATCCTGGGCATCGGCTATCCCGAAAGCCTGGGCGGCAGCCATGAAGGCGACCTGTTCGCCAAGGTCGCCGCCAGCGAAGAGTTGATGCGTTGCGGTTCGGGTGGCGTGGTCGCGGGCCTGGGTTCGCTGGATATCGGCTTGCCGCCGGTAGTCAAATGGGCGCGCCCCGAGGTGCGTGAGCGCGTTGCGCCTCAAGTGCTGACCGGTGAGAAGATCATCGCCCTGGCCGTCACCGAGCCCGGTGGCGGCTCCGATGTAGCCAACCTGCAAACCCGCGCCCTTCGCGATGGCGACTTTTATCGCGTCAGCGGCAGCAAAACCTTTATCACCAGCGGCATCCGCGCCGACTTCTATACGGTAGCCGTACGCACCGGCGGGCCGGGCTTTGGCGGTATCAGCCTGTTGCTGATTGAAAAACAGACGCCAGGTTTCACCGTCGGCCAACCGTTGAAGAAAATGGGCTGGTGGGCGTCGGACACGGCTGAGTTGTTCTTCGACGATTGCCGCGTGCCCGCAGGCAACTTGATCGGCGTCGAGAACATGGGCTTTGCCTGCATCATGGGCAATTTCCAGAGCGAGCGCCTGGCGCTGGCGCTGATGGCGAACATGACTGCGCAGCTCGCCCTGGAAGAAAGCCTCAAGTGGGCGAGCCAGCGCGAAGCCTTCGGCAAACCCATCGGCAAATTCCAGGTGCTCAAGCATCGGCTGGCGGAAATGGCCACCGCAGTGGAAGTCTCCCGCGAGTTCACCTACCGCCAGGCGGCGAAGATGGCGGCCGGCAAGAGTGTGATCAAGGAGATTTCCATGGCCAAGAACCTGGCCACTGATACGGCTGATCGGGTGACCTATGACGCGGTGCAGATACTGGGTGGGCAGGGCTATATGCGTGGCAGCCTGGTGGAACGGCTGTATCGGGATAACCGCATTCTGTCTATCGGCGGGGGCACGCGTGAGGTGATGAACGAGATCATCAGCAAGCAGATGGGGTTGTGATGCGGGGTGTCCTTGAGGGCCTCTTCGCGAGCAAGCCCGCTCCCACACTTGGAATGCAAATCAAAATGTGGGAGCTGGCTTGCCTGCGATAGCGCCGGCCCAGGCAACTTTTAAACGTCGGTCAACCCAAACTGCGTCAGGCAAAACGTCGGAATGCCCATATCCTGCAGGCGTTGCGAACCACCCAGCTCCGGCAGATCAATGATCGCCGCCGCTTCGAAGATCTTCGCGCCCATACGTCGCACCAGGTTTGCCGCGGCAATCAAGGTGCCGCCAGTGGCGATCAGGTCATCGAACATCAGCACCGAGTCGCCGTCACACAGACTGTCGGCGTGCACTTCGAGGAAGGCCTCGCCGTATTCGGTCTGGTAACCCTCGGCCAGCACATCAGCCGGCAGCTTGCCCTGTTTGCGGAACAGGATCAGCGGTTTGTTCAATTGGTAGGCGATGATCGAACCGATCAGGAAGCCACGGGCATCCATCGCGCCGATGTGGGTAAAGTCGGCCTCGACATAACGCTGGGCAAAGCTGTCGGCCACCAGGCGCAGGGCGCGGGGCGATTGGAACAGCGGGGTAATGTCACGAAAGATCACCCCAGGCTTGGGGAAGTCGATGACGGGGCGGATCAGGGATTTGATGTCGAACGAATCGAAGGTCATCGTCGAAGAGTCCTGGGAGCGGAAAACGGACTCGAAGTATACCTGCGGCCTTGCCGATTGGCGCGGCCGCAAGCGTGCGCTTCAGACTTCCAGCGAGCCCCCGGCCAGCGCGCAGAGCTGGATCGGGTCGAGGATATGCACTTCCTTGCCTTCGGCGGCAATCAGTTCGTTTTGCTGGAAACGGGTAAACACGCGGGACACGGTTTCCACCGCCAGGCCCAGGTAATTGCCGATTTCGTTGCGCGACATGCTCAGGCGGAACTGGTTGGCCGAGAACCCACGGGCACGGAAGCGTGCCGACAGGTTGACCAAAAACGTGGCGATGCGCTCGTCGGCGGTTTTTTTCGACAGCAGCAACATCATCTGTTGGTCGTCGCGGATTTCGCGGCTCATCACGCGCATCAATTGGCGGCGCAGTTGCGGCAGCTGCAGGGCCAATTCATCCAGGCGTTCGAAGGGGATTTCGCACACCGAGGTCGTCTCCAGGGCCTGGGCCGACACCGGGTGAATCTCGGTGTCCATGCCAGACAGCCCGACCAGTTCGCTGGGCAGGTGGAAGCCGGTGATCTGCTCTTCGCCGCCGTCGCTAAGGCTGAAGGTCTTCAACGCGCCTGAACGTACTGCATAAACGGAATCGAACTTGTCGCCCTGGCGAAACAGAAACTCGCCTTTTTTCAGCGGTCGGCCGCGTTTAACGATTTCGTCCAGCGCTTCCATGTCTTCCAAATTCAACGAAAGTGGCAGGCAGAGGGGGGCCAGGCTGCAATCCTTGCAGTGAGCCTGGCTGTGAGCGCGCAGTTTAACTGGCTCGGACATTTCTTAAATCCTTGTGGGAAAACACACATAAGACGTAAGGGTAACGCACCGGGGGACTGTGAGGCCAGCGTGTACAAAAAAGCAGCAAAGATATAAAGCTTTTTGTATCGGGGTCGATACAAGATCACAACTCAATAACCGTGGACCAGAGCCATGTCTTCCATCATGGGTGTCAATCCTTCAAGTATTCGTATTCCTGCTGCGCCACAACCCCAAAAGGACGCGGTGGCAGACAACACCAACAGCGCTTCGACACCGCAGGCCGATTCCGCGGCGGTCGAAGGTGTGGCGGTTACAATTTCCGGCGCGGCGATGAAAGCTGCGGCGGATGAGAAAACCTCCAACAGCGATATCGACGACAGCGGCCTGGCGGATAACGTCAAGAATCTGCTGAAGATGATTCGTGAGATCAAAAAGCAGATTGCCGAGAAGCAGGCTGAGATGGCTGCGCTGATGGCAGATAAAAACCTCAGCCCTGATCAGATGCGAGCCCGCCTCTCCGGTCTGCAAAGTGCGTTGAGCGCCTTACAAGCCAGCTTGGTTGGCATGCAGGCGTCTTTGACTAAGGCGATGAAAGACATGAGCGCGAGCGACGCAGCTAAGACCGCTGCCCTGGCAATGAAGTAGCTGCCCTTAGATCACCCGCGAGAATCGCTGCCTGTTCTGGTGCTCCAGGTAGGCATCGAACACCATGCACACCGAGCGCACCAGCAAGCGCCCGGCCGGTAAAACGCGAATGCCGTGGGCATCCAGTTCGATCAGGCCGTCGGCGGCCATTGTCTCCAGCTGTGGCCAGAGTTCGTCGAAATAGCCGCGAAAATCGATGTTATAGGCCTGTTCGATCCGCTCGAATGCCAGGCTGAAATTGCAGATCAACTGCTGAATTACTTCCCGGCGCAAACGATCATCCGTGGTGCAGACCAGGCCACGGCTGGTGGCCAGTTGCGCGCCGGCCAGTGCGTTCTGGTAGTGATTGAGGTCACTGCTGTTCTGGCAATACAGGTCGCCGATCTGGCTGATCGCCGACACGCCCAGCCCAATCAAATCGCAATGCCCGTGGGTGGTGTAGCCCTGGAAGTTACGCTGCAGCGTGCCTTCTTCCTGGGCCACGGCCAGTTCGTCATCCGGCAGGGCAAAGTGGTCCATGCCGATGTAGCGGTAGCCGGCACGGGTCAACTGCTCGATGGTGGTTTGCAGCATCAGCAGTTTTTCTTCCGGCGAGGGCAAATCGTCGGCATTAATGCGCCGCTGCGGCATAAAGCGCTCGGGCAGGTGCGCGTAGTTGAAGACCGACAGGCGATCCGGTTGCAGGTTGATCACCTCTTCGACGGTGCGCGCAAAATTCAGCGGCGTCTGCTTGGGCAGGCCGTAGATCAAATCAATATTGATCGAGCGAAATTGCAGGGTGCGCGCCGCATCGATCACCGCACGGGTTTCTTCCAGGCTTTGCAGGCGGTTGACCGCACGCTGCACCTCGGGGTCAAGGTCTTGCAGGCCGATGCTCACGCGGTTAAAGCCCAGTTCACGCAGCAGCCCCATGGTCGCCCAGTCGGCTTCACGCGGGTCGATCTCGATGCCGTAGTCGCCGGAATCATCATCGAGCAAGTTGAAGTGCTGGCGCAGGCGGGTCATCACCTGGCGCAGTTCGTCGTGGCTGAGAAAAGTCGGCGTGCCGCCGCCGAAATGCAGTTGCTCCACGGGCTGTTTCGGGTCCAGGTGGCAGGCCACCAGCTGGATTTCCTGCTCCAGGCGTTGCAGGTAGGCCTGGGCTCGGCCACGGTCTTTGGTGATGACCTTGTTGCACGCGCAGTAGTAGCAAATGTTTGCGCAGAACGGCACATGCACATACAGCGACAAGGGCCGTACGGCCTTGCGGCTGTCGCGCAGGGCGTGGAGCAGGTCGAAGGTGCCGACCTGGCTGTCGAATTGTACGGCGGTGGGGTAGGACGTGTAGCGCGGCCCCGCCAAGTCGTAGCGGTGAATCAGATCTGTGTCCCAACGAATGGCGTCGAGCATGCGGGCGGTCCCCGGGATTGGCTAGTGAGCCGAGTCTAGGGGCGCACCGCAGGTACCATCTTGATTTGCATCAACGGGGAGCGGCGCTATGCCACATGGCGATTTAATGGCCCATTAGCCAGTGTTGATGCGGGCCTGGCAACGTCCAAACGCCGAAGAGCATAACCAGCACGCCACCGGCCACACGCACGCTGCGTTTGCGCAGCACCGCCGTGACACGTTCCGCCGCCAAGCCAGTCGCCAGCAGTACTGGCCAGGTTCCAAGCCCAAAGGCGAGCATCAGCATTGCGCTGTCCAGCGCATTACCCTGGCTCGCCGCCCATAACAGCGTGCTGTAGACCAACCCGCACGGCAACCAGCCCCACAGCGCGCCCAGCAGCAATGCGCGTGGCAGGCTGGATACCGGCAGCAAACGGTTGGCGACCGGCTGTACGTAGCGCCACAGGCCGCGCCCCAGGCTTTCGATACGGGTGAGGCCGCTCCACCAACCGGCCAAGTACAAACCCATGCTGATCAGCAACAACCCGGCGAGCACGCGCATGAACATCGCCGCCGGGCTGTTGGCCACCGCCCAGCCGGCCAGGCCGATCAATAACCCGGCAGCGGCGTAGCTGAGGATGCGCCCCAGGTTATAGGCGAGCAGCAGGCGAAAACGGCGGCTGCGTTGTTCTTTGGGGATTGCCAGCGTCAGCGCGCCCATCAGCCCGCCGCACATGCCCAGGCAATGGCCGCCGCCCAGTAGCCCGAGGATCAAGGCCGAGACCAGCAATGGCGCCAACTCAAGCATGGGGTGGGTCTTTGGGCGGTTGCTCGGCCCGGTTGGCTTCGTCGACGCCCGCCAGGTGGTTCGGGTCCTGGTCGTCGAACAGCACGCTGTGGGCCGGGCCGTCGAGGTCGTCGTACTGGCCGCTGTCCACCGCCCAGAAGAAAATGTAAATGGCCACGCCGACTAACAGCAGCGCCGCCGGAATCATCACGTAGAGAGCTGGCATCGGTACTCCATGCCCACGCGGCTCAAGCCGGCAGCGGGCGGGTTACTAAGGTGGCACTGTTTGCCTGCGTGCTCGGCAGGCGAGTCAGGCGCAAGGCGTTGAGCACCACGGTCAACGAGCTGAGGGACATGCCGATCGCGGCCCAGATCGGGGTGATCCAACCGAGGGCGGCAAACGGCAGCATAAGGCCATTGTACAGCCCGGCCCACAGCAGGTTTTCAATGATTACCCGCCGCGTGCGCCGCGCCAGGGTAAACGCCTGCACCAGCGCGTCGAGACGGTTGGACAGCAGCACGGCATCGGCACTGGTTTTTGCCAAGTCGGTGGCTGAGCCCATCGCCACGCTGATATCGGCGGCGGCGAGCACAGGCACATCGTTGACGCCGTCGCCAAGCATCAGCACCTTGCGGCCTTGCTGGTGCAACTGGTGCAGCACCTGCAGTTTGTCGTCGGGGCGCAAGCCGCCCTTGGCCTCGTCAATCCCCAACTCAAGCGCGACACTGGCGACCATCGGCGAGCTGTCACCCGACAGCAACAGCGTACGCCAACCTCGCGCTTTGCACGCGGCCAGCAGGGCGGGCGCATCGCTGCGCAGGCGGTCATCGAGCACGAACCAGGCGAGGGCGCCTTCACGATCGCCCAGCAGCAACCATTGGCCTGCTTCGTCCGGCGAGGCGGGAATCGCGCAGCCGCTTAATTGGCACACAAAGCCCGGCTGGCCGATGCGCAATTGATGCTCGCCCACACGACCTTCCAGGCCTAAGCCTGGGAAACTCAGGACTTCCTCAGCGGCCAGCGGCGCACGCCCGAAGGCGCGGGCAATCGGGTGCTCGGAGCGGTTTTCCAGCGCGGCGGCGAGGCCCAGGCAGTCGTCGCTGTTCAACGTGCCCAACGGGCGGATGGCACGCAGGGCCAGGCGGCCTTCGGTCAGGGTGCCGGTCTTGTCGAAAATCACCGTGTCGATCTGGTTCAAGCCTTCCAGCACGTGCCCACGAGTGAGTAACAGCCCGAGTTTGTGCAATGTGCCGGTGGCGGCGGTGAGGGCGGTCGGTGTCGCCAGCGACAACGCGCAAGGGCAGGTTGCCACCAGCATCGCCAGCACAATCCAGAATGCGCGTGACGCGTCCAGTTCCCACCACAGCAGGCCGATCAGCGCGGCCGCGATCAGCGAGCACAGCAGAAACCATTGAGCAGCACGGTCGGCGATTTGCGCCAGGCGCGGTTTCTCGGCCTGGGCACGTTCCAGCAGGCGCACGATGGCAGACAGGCGGGTGTCATGCCCCAAGGCGCGCACCTCGACGGTCAGCGCGCCTTCGACGTTGAGCGTGCCGGCGGTAACCGCGTCGCCGACGTTGCGCGGCTGCGGCAGGTATTCGCCGGTGAGCAGGGACTCGTCAATGCTCGACTGGCCGTCGAGAATCACGCCGTCGGCCGGCAGCACGGCGCCTGGATGCACCAGTACGCGATCGCCTACGGCCAGTTCGCTGAGCAGGATGCGCTCGCTCTGACCATCACTTTTGAGGCGTAAGCATGACGCCGGCAGCAGGTTGACCAACTGCGCGGTGGCGGCGGCCGTACGCTCACGTGCCCGGCGCTCCAGGTAGCGCCCGGCGAGCAGGAACAGCGCGAACATGCCCACCGCGTCGAAGTACAACTCGCCAGTGCCAGTTATGGCGGTCCAGATGCCCGCCAGGTACGCGCCGCCAATCGCCAGGGACACCGACACATCCATGGTCAGGTGGCGCGTGCGCAGGTCGCGCAGGGCGCCTTTGAAGAACGGCGCACAGCTGTAGAACACGATGGGCGTAGTCAGAAACATCGCCACCCAGCGCAGGATCACGTGCAACTCCGGGCTCAGGTCAATATTGAATTCCGGCCAGGTCGCCATGGTCGCCATCATCGCCTGGAACCACAGCAGCCCCGCCACACCCAGCTGGCGCAAGGCCCGGCGGTTTTCGCTGGCCAATTGCTCGGCGGCGCGATCGGCCTGGTAAGGGTGGGCGGCGTAGCCGATATGGCGCAGTTCGCTGAGCACCTGGCTCAGCGGCAATTGCCCATCGGCCCAGCGCACGTGCAGGCGATGGTTGGACAGGTTCAGCCGCGCCTCGGCCACGGCGGGCAGGCTGCGCAAGTGTTTTTCGATCAGCCAGCCACAGGCCGCGCAGCTGATGCCTTCCATCAACAGGGTGGTTTCGGCCAGATCGTCTTCGTGGCGCACAAAGGGTTTTTGCACGTCGGCGCGGTCGTACAGCGCCAATTCGTCGACCAGTTGCACCGGCAGCGCCTCGGGGTTGGCCGAGGCTTCGCTGCGGTGCTGGTAATAGCTTTGCAACCCGCCGGCCACAATCGCCTCGGCCACTGCCTGACAGCCCGGGCAGCAGAGTTCGCGGCGCTCGCCGAGGATTTCGGCGGTGAACCGGCTGCCGGGTGGGACGGGCAGGGCGCAGTGGTAGCAGGGGGTTGGGCTGGTCATGGTGTGAAATCTATATCGGCTGGGAGGGCCTCATCGCGGGCAAGCCCGGCTCCCACAGGAGACCGCGATCCACTGTGGGAGCGGGCTTGCCCGCGATGCGCGAAGCGCAAGGGTTTTACTTTTTCAGGTCTTCGGCACCCTGCAACGGTTCATCACCCAGCAGCAAGTCCTTGTCGTGGCTGACCTCTTCTTCTTCGAACAGGCGCCAGGTCTTGTCGCCCTCCACGCCGAGCAATTCCACGAAGCGCCGACCCTCTACCTTGTCGGTGACCTGGCCGATGTAGCGGCCGGGTTCGCTGTCACTGCGGGTCAGGTTGATCTTGCGATCCTTCTGCGGCTGGGTCGGGGAAATCAGGTTCAGTTCCAGAGTGTTCGGGTTGCTGTAGCCCGTCAGTTGCAACTCGACTTCACCGGTCAACTCGTCCAAGTGCAATTTGCCGCGCAGTTGCAGGGTCTGGGCCAGCCGCTCACGGTCCAGGGAGCGGTTGATGCCTTTGCCGGCCTCGTAGTAGTTGTCGTTGACCAGGTTGTCCGGGTTCTTCACCGCAATGGTCACCATGGACAAGGTCAAGGTCACCGAGCAGGCCAGGATCCCAATGATGATCCAGGGCCAGAGGTGCTTGTACCAAGGGCTTGCGGCGGTAGCTGCGGGCATTGTTGTGCTCTCTGTTATTAGCGGACTTGTGGGCCGATGAATCGGCTCTTGGCTTCAATGTGGACGCTGTCGTCGTCGGCATCCTTGAGGATGAATTTCACCTCGTTGGTGCTCGATGGCAGTTGCTCAGGGGCGCTGGACAGCTCTACCGGCATCGTGAAGATCTCCCCGGCGGCGACCTTGATCTCGCGTCGGCCTTGCAGCTTGAGATCCGGCAGGCCCGAGGCATCGAGCACGTAAGTGTGGTCGCGCTGGTCCTTGTTCATGATTTTCAGGCTGTAGACGTTTTCGATGCGGCCTTCGGCGTTTTCGCGGTAGAGCACGCGGTCTTTGCTGACGTCGAAGCCCACCAGCGAGCGCATGAAAAATGCGCCGGCCAACAGGCCGATCATCGCCAGCAGCACCAAGGCATAACCGATCAGGCGCGGGCGCAACTTATGGGTTTTCTGCCCGGACAGGTTGTGCTCGGTGGTGTAGCTGATCAGGCCGCGCGGGTAGTCCATTTTGTCCATGATGTTGTCGCAGGCGTCGATACACGCGGCGCAACCGATGCACTCGATTTGCAGGCCGTCACGGATGTCGATGCCGGTGGGGCACACCTGCACGCACATCGTGCAGTCAATGCAATCGCCCAACCCCTGGGCCTTGTAGTCGATGCCTTTTTTGCGCGGGCCACGCACTTCGCCACGGCGCGGGTCGTAGGAAACAATCAGGGTGTCTTTGTCGAACATCACGCTCTGGAAACGCGCATAGGGGCACATGTAGATGCACACCTGCTCACGCAGCCAGCCGGCGTTACCGTAGGTGGCCAGGGTGAAGAACCCGACCCAGAAATACGACCAGCCATCGGCCTGGCCGGTGAAGAAGTCAAACACCAGCTCGCGGATGGGCGAGAAGTAGCCGACGAAGGTCATGCCGGTGACAAAGCCGATCAGCAGCCACAGCGTGTGCTTGCTGAACTTGCGCAGGAATTTGTTCGCGCCCATCGGCGCCTTGTCGAGCTTGATGCGCTGGTTGCGGTCGCCTTCGGTGACCTTCTCGCACCACATGAAGATCCATGTCCACACGCTTTGCGGGCAGGTATAACCGCACCACACGCGCCCGGCGTACACGGTGATAAAGAACAGGCCAAAGGCCGCCACAATAAGAATGCCCGAGAGCAGGATGAAATCCTGAGGCCAGAAAGTGGCGCCAAAAATGAAGAATTTGCGTTCCGGCAGGTTCCACCAGACGGCCTGGTGGCCACCCCAGTTCAGCCACACGGTGCCGAAGTACAACAAGAACAGAGCGGCGCCACCGACCATGCGCAAGTTGCGGAACAGGCCGGTAAAGGCGCGGGTGTAGATTTTCTCGCGCGAGGCGTAGAGGTCGACAGTGCTGCTGGCGTTTTTGGCAGGCGGGGTAACGTCATGTACCGGTATCTGGTTGCTCATCATTGCATCCCACGGCGGTGGAGATTTGCCTCGGCCAGTACGTGCCAACCGTGGTCAAATTGGGGGTGTTGCAGTGGCGTAATGATACGCCTCTAGTACAGCTGAACAGGTGCGACCTTTGGTCGCGTTGGGGGAAATCAATTGATGGTGTACGTGATCTGGATCAATTGACTTGTGAAGTATGGCCGGTTTTTGCCGCTAGGCAGGTCATTCGTCCCATGGATTGATCAGAGGCACACCGCTGGACATGAAGTCACTGACGTTGCGCGTCACCACGGTGAGCCCGTGCACCAAAGCCGTTGCGGCAATCAACGCGTCACTCTCGTTGGACTGGTCCGGCACATGCAGATGGGCACAACGCAGCGCAACGGCGGCATCAACCGGCAGTATCCTGGCATCGAACGCTGGCATCACGTGGAGTTTGAGCCATGTTCGTAACACTTTCCCCTGAACCGGGTCTCGGCGTTCCATGCGCAGTACACTGGTTTCCAATTCCTTCAGCGTAATTGCCGAGATGAACATGCGCGGAGCGATAACACTTTTTGCCCAGGCTACTACTCTAGCGTCGGCCTGGGGTTTGCGAAGTTCGGAGATTACGTTGGTGTCGAGTAGATACATCAAGAGAGGTCCACAGGTCGGTGGGTGATCACGGCGCGTTCGGTTTCGAAGTCGATTTCGGCCGCTTCCGGCATCACCAAGAGGTCAACGATGTCGACGTTCAAACCTGTCAGTTTCTGGTAGTCCTCAATGCTTAGCAGTACATGGGCAGGCTTGCCGCGATCGGTGATAAAAACCGGACCTTTACTGGCGGCTTTTTTGGCACCACTTGTGTCTTGATTGAATTCACGGCTGGAAATGGTAGTGATGGTCATGGGGTATTCCCCTTCGGCAAATTTAATGTAGTAACGTTACTACTTTTCGTCGGCGCGCAGCAAGTGCAAGGTTCCGAATGGTCATGCGCTGCAATCGCCCCAGCCCGGCAGAAAACCAGCCCCGCATAAAAAAGCCCCGCACTGCGGGGCTTTGTCGTTTGCCGAGAGCTTACTGCTCCTCAGCCTGCTTATCCCCATGGGACAGGCTGTAAACATACGCTGCCAGCAAGTGCACCTTGTCATTGCCTTGCAGCAACTCCTGCGCCGGCATCTGGCCCTGACGGCCATAACGAATGGTCTGCTGCAATTGCGCGAAGCTTGAGCCGTAGATGAATGCACCCGGGTGGGTCAGGTCCGGCGCGCCCATTGCTGGCGTGCCTTTACCGGCCGGGCCGTGGCAGGCCACGCAGTTGGCGGCGAACAGTTTCGCGCCGTTGGCCACGTCGGCCTTGGCGCCTTCCGGCAGTTTGCGGCCATCGAGGTTAGTCACCACAAAGCCCGCCACGTCGGCCACGCCTTGTTCGCCAATGACATCGGCCCAGGCCGGCATCACCGCATGGCGGCCTTTCATGATGGTTTCCTTGATGGTGGCTGGTTCGCCGCCCCAGCGCCAGTCGGCGTCGGTCAGGTTAGGGAAGCCGTAGGCGCCCTTGGCGTCGGAGCCGTGGCACACCGAGCAGTTGGAGGCGAACAGGCGGCCACCCATCTTCAAGGCTTGCGGGTCTTTGGCGACGTCTTCAATCGGCATTGCAGCGAATTTGGCGAAGATCGGGCCGAACTTGGCGTCCGATTTGGCCATTTCCTTTTCCCATTCGTGCACGCCGGTCCAGCCGGTCTGGCCGTTGGCGAAAGGGGTTTGCTTGTCGTTGTCGAGGTAGTTATAGCCCGGCAGCAGGCCTTTCCAGTTGCCAAGGCCGGGGTACAGCGCCAGGTAGCCGAGGGCGAAGATGATGGTGCCGACAAACAGCATGAACCACCATTTGGGCAGCGGGTTGTCGTACTCCTCGATGCCGTCGAACGAGTGGCCGACGGTCTCGTCCGTCTGCTCGGTGCGCTGGCCCTTGCGGGTCGACAGCAGCAGCCAGGTCAGGGCGAAAATGGTACCCAGACTGAGGACTGTGACGTACAGACTCCAGAACGTAGTCATTCTTTGTTACTCCTAGAAGCTTGCTCGACGTGCTTGATGGCCTCGGGATCATCTGCAAAGGGCAGCATGGTCGCGTCGTCAAACTCCGACTTGCGGCGCGGGCTGAACACCCACAGCGCCAGGCCGACAAAGGCCACCATCACCACAACGGTGCCCAGGCCACGAATCATCCCGATATCCATGAAGATCACCGTTTGCTTTTGATGATGGTGCCAAGGCCTTGCAGGTAGGCCACCAGTGCGTCCATTTCGGTCTTGCCCTTCACGGCAGCGGCTGCACCGGCGATGTCTTCATCGGTGTAGGGCACGCCCAGGGTGCGCAAGACTTCGAGTTTCTTGGCGGTGTCCTTGCCGTCGAGCTTGTTTTCCACCAGGAACGGGTACGCCGGCATTTTCGACTCAGGCACCACGTTGCGCGGGTTGTACAAGTGCGCACGCTGCCAGTCATCGGAGTAACGACCACCGACACGGGCCAGGTCCGGGCCGGTCCGTTTGGAGCCCCACAGGAACGGGTGGTCCCAGACGCTTTCCCCGGCAACCGAGTAGTGGCCGTAGCGTTCGGTTTCGGCACGGAACGGACGGATCATTTGCGAATGGCAACCCACACAGCCGTTGGCGATGAACACGTCACGGCCTTCAACTTCAAGCGCTGGGCGCGGCTTCATGCCTTCTACGGGTTTGTTGGTCACGTCCTGGAAAAACAGCGGAACGATCTGGGTCAGGCCGCCGATGCTCACGGCGATGACCATGAAGAAGGCCAGCAGGCCGATGTTCTTCTCGACTACTTCATGCTTCATCAGTGAGCTCCCACAACGGCGATCTTGGTGGCGGCTTCGGCTTCTACCGGGTCGGAAGCACGCACGGTGCGCCAGACGTTGTAGGCCATGAACAGCATGCCGCTGGCAAAGAACGCACCACCGATGGCGCGGACGATGTAGCCCGGGTGGCTGGCTTGCAGCGCTTCGACGAAGGAGTAGGTGAGGGTGCCGTCATCGTTGATCGCACGCCACATCAGGCCCTGGGTGATGCCGTTGACCCACATCGAGGCGATGTAGAGCACGGTGCCGATGGTGGCCAGCCAGAAGTGGGTGTTGATCAGCCCGACACTGTGCATCTGCGCACGGCCGAACAGTTTGGGGATCATGTGGTACAGCGCGCCGATGGAGATCATCGCCACCCAGCCGAGGGCGCCGGCGTGTACATGGCCAATGGTCCAGTCGGTGTAGTGGGACAGGGAGTTGACGGTCTTGATCGCCATCATCGGCCCTTCGAAGGTCGACATGCCGTAGAACGCCAGCGACACCACCAGAAAACGCAGGATCGGGTCGGTGCGCAGCTTATGCCAGGCGCCCGACAGGGTCATCATGCCGTTGATCATGCCGCCCCAGCTTGGCGCCAGCAGGATGATCGACATCGCCATGCCCAGCGACTGCGCCCAATCCGGCAGCGCGGTGTAGTGCAGGTGGTGAGGACCGGCCCAGATGTACAGGGTGATCAACGCCCAGAAGTGCACGATGGACAGGCGATACGAGTAGATCGGGCGTTCGGCCTGCTTGGGCACGAAGTAGTACATCATCCCCAGGAAACCGGTGGTGAGGAAGAACCCCACGGCGTTGTGGCCGTACCACCACTGAATCATCGCATCGGTCGCCCCGGCATAGGCCGAGTAGGACTTGAACCAGCTCACGGGCAGGGAAGCGTGGTTGACGATGTGCAGCATCGCCGTCACCAGGATGAAGGCACCGTAGAACCAGTTACCGACATAGATGTGCTTGGTCTTGCGCTTGACGATGGTGCCGAAGAACACCAGGGCGTAGGTCACCCAGACGATGGCGAGCAAAATCGCGATCGGCCATTCCAGCTCGGCGTATTCCTTGGTGGTGGTGTAGCCCAGCGGCAGGGTGATGATGGCGCCGAGGATTACGGCTTGCCAGCCCCAGAAGGTGAAGGCGGCGAGGCCATCGGAGATCAGTCGCGTCTGGCAGGTTCGCTGCACGACATAGTAGGAAGTGGCAAATAACGCACAACCACCGAAGGCGAAAATCACCAGGTTGGTGTGCAGCGGGCGCAGGCGGCCGAAGGTCGTCCAGGGCAAACCGAAATTCAATTCCGGCCACACCAGTTGCGAGGCGATAAACACCCCGAGCCCCATGCCAAGGATCCCCCAGACCACCGTCATGATGGCGAACTGGCGGACGACCTTATAGTTATAAGCAGTCGGACTGATTGCTGTGCTCATTCTAAGGTTCCACGGTTTAGGTTTTTTTATAGGTAAAATCGGCCGCAAGTATGTAGAAAGCGAGGGGCCATTGCAACGCAATGACTGACCTGTATCAATGCGTTCCGAGCCAGATTCTGCGCCCTTTCCATGTTTTACGTAGGGACAAAATCGGAAATGGAAAGCTGATCAAGTGGACAGGAATTTTCAGGGGCGCAACGAATACCGTCGCGTAGGCCAGGATTGGTCCACTGTGGGAACAAGCGTAGACCCGAAAGTGAGGAGGGGAAAGTTGGACTTGGGAAGGGTGCGACACTTGGCCGCGAGGTGAACCTGTGGCGAGGGAGCTTGCTCGCGCTGGAGTGCGTAGCGCTCCCAGGATTTTGGGGCCGCTTCGCAGCCCAGCGGGAGCAAGCTCCCTCGCCACAGTTAAGCGGGCCTCCCCTGATCAGGGGGAGGCATTCAGCAGTTACTCAGGTTGGCTTTCTGGCGTTGCGCCATCAGCGGTGTGGGACAAGCTGTACACATAGGCCGCCAGCAGGTGCACCTTGTCATTGCCTTGCAATACATCCTGCGCCGGCATCTGCCCTTGGCGACCATGGCGGATGGTCTGCTGCAACTGGGCCAGGCTGGTGCCGTAGATGAAACCGGCGGGCTCGGTCAGGTTCGGCGCGCCCATGGGCTCCATGCCGTGGCCTTGTGGGCCGTGGCACGCCACGCAGGTGGTGTTGAACGCGGCTTGGCCGGCTACCAGGTCGGCCGTGTTGTCAGCCGGCAATGGCAGCTTGGCCAGGTCATGCCGCACATAAGCGGCGACGTTCTTAACGCCGTCCTCACCGAGGATTTCACCCCAGGCCGGCATTGCCGCATGGCGCCCGCTCATGATCGTGGCCTTAATCGCCTCAGCCGAGCCGCCCCAGCGCCAGAGGTTGTCCGCCAGATTCGGGAAACCATACGCGCCCTTGGCATCCGAGCCGTGGCACACCGCGCAGTTGGAGGCGAACAGGCGCCCACCCATTTTCAGCGCCTGCGGGTCTTTGGCCACTTCTTCCACCGGCATGGCCGAGAATTTGGCGAAGATCGGCCCGAACTTGGCATCAGCCTTGGCCATTTCCTTGTCCCATTCCTTGGTCTGGGTCCAGCCGTCTTCATAGCCCGGCAACACGCCTTTCCAGTTGCCAAGGCCCGGGTAGAGGATCAGGTAGCCGACGGCAAACACCAGGGTGCCGGCGAACAGCATGAACCACCACTGGGGCAGCGGGTTGTCGTATTCCTCGATACCGTCGAAGGCGTGGCCCATGGTCTGGTCCACGCTGCCCTTGGTCTCGCCCTTGCGGGTGCCGATCAGTAGCCAGGTCAGGCCGATCAGGCTGCCGAGGGTCAGTACGCAGATCCATGTACTCCAGAAGGTAGTCATGGGCGGGTGCTCCTTGTTGCAGGCTCTTCTTGAGCGTCGGATGGAGAAGGTTCATCGGCAAACGGGAGCAGGCGGGCCTGCTCGAAGTCCGCATTGCGCCGGTTGTTGAACACCCACAGCGACAGGCCGATAAAGGCGATGGCGACCACCAGCGTGCCAAGGCCGCGGATGGTGCCCGCATCGAATTCAAATCCCATGGCTCACCTCTTGCTCTTGATGGCAGTGCCGAGCACTTGCAGGTACGAAACCAGCGCGTCCATCTCGGTCTTGCCCTTGAGGCTGGCGACGGCGCCACTGATGTCGTCGTCGGTGTACGGCACGCCGAGGGTGCGCATCACCTTCAACTTGGTCTCGGTGTGGCTGCTGTCGACCGGGGCCGTGACCAGCCATGGGTAGGCTGGCATTTTCGACTCCGGCACCACGTTGCGCGGGTTGTACAAGTGCGCGCGGTGCCAGTCGTCCGAGTAACGTGCGCCGACGCGTGCCAGGTCCGGCCCGGTGCGCTTGGAACCCCACAGGAACGGGTGGTCCCACACGCTTTCACCGGCTACCGAGTAGTGGCCGTAGCGCTCGGTTTCGGCGCGGAACGGGCGGATCATCTGCGAGTGGCACTGCACACAGCCTTCGCGGATGTAGATGTCGCGGCCTTCAAGCTGCAGCGCGGTGTAGGGCTTCATGCCTTCCACCGGTTTGTTGGTGACGTCCTGGAAGAACAGCGGGACGATCTGGGTCAGGCCGCCGATGCTCACGGCAAGCACCATGAGCAGCATCAACAGGCCGACGTTCTTTTCAATCGTTTCGTGTTTCATCATCGACTCCTCAGGCCAGCTGCGCAGTGGTAGTGGCTTCGACAGGTTGCGCCGAACGCACGGTGCGCCAGGTGTTGTAGGCCATCAGCAACATGCCGCTGAGGAAGATCGCACCGCCCACCAGCCGCACGATGAAGCCAGGGTGGCTGGCCACCAGGGTTTCGACGAAGGAGTAGGTCAAGGTGCCGTCTTCGTTGACCGCACGCCACATCAGGCCCTGGGCGATGCCGTTGACCCACATCGAAGCGATGTAGAGCACGGTGCCGATGGTGGCCAGCCAGAAGTGCGCGTTGATCAGGCCGAGGCTGTACATCTGCTCGCGGCCAAAGACTTTCGGGATCATGTGGTACAGCGCGCCGATGGAAATCATCGCTACCCAACCCAGCGCCCCGGCGTGTACGTGGCCGATGGTCCAGTCGGTGTAGTGGGAGAGGGCGTTGACCGTCTTGATGGCCATCATCGGCCCTTCGAAGGTCGACATGCCGTAGAAGGCCAGGGAGACCACGAGGAAGCGCAGAATCGGGTCGCTGCGCAACTTATGCCAGGCGCCCGAGAGGGTCATCATGCCGTTGATCATGCCGCCCCAGCTGGGTGCCAGCAGTACCAGTGACATCACCATGCCCAGCGACTGTGCCCAGTCCGGCAGCGCGGTGTAGTGCAAGTGGTGGGGGCCGGCCCAGATGTACAGGGTAATCAGCGCCCAGAAGTGCACGATGGACAAGCGATAGGAATACACCGGACGCTCGGCCTGTTTGGGTACGAAGTAGTACATCATCCCCAGGAAGCCTGCGGTGAGGAAAAAGCCTACCGCGTTATGCCCGTACCACCACTGCACCATCGCATCCGTCGCACCACCATAGGCCGAGTAGGACTTGGTCCAACTCACTGGCAGGGACGCGTGGTTGACGATGTGCAGAATGGCCACGGTGATGATAAACGCACCGAAGAACCAGTTGCCGACATAGATGTGCTTGGTCTTGCGCTTCATCACCGTGCCGAAGAACACCACACCGTAGGCGACCCAGACCACGGCGATAAGAATGGCGATCGGCCATTCCAGCTCGGCGTACTCCTTGGATGTGGTGTAGCCCAGTGGCAGGCTGATAGCGGCCAGCACAATCACAAGCTGCCAGCCCCAGAAGCAGAACGCGGCGATTTTCGGCGCGAACAGCTGGGTTTGGCAGGTGCGTTGCACCGAGTAAAACGAGCTGGCGAACAGTGCGCAGCCACCAAAGGCAAAGATCACCGCGTTGGTGTGCAGCGGGCGCAAACGGCCGAAGCTGGTCCAGGGTAAATCGAAGTTGAGCGCAGGCCATACCAATTGGGCGGCGAGAAAAACCCCGAGCCCCATGCCGACGATGCCCCACACCACCGTCATAATGGCGAATTGGCGGACCACCTTGTAGTTATAGGCGGTACTTAAAGTAGTGTTCATGGTTCCCCATCCACGGTTCAACCCAAGCAAATGCGGCACTTGGGCTGGAGTTATAGGCAGACTAAAAAGCGAGGCAAGCATGGGCAAAGAGCACAAGGCCAGTATTGACGGGGATCAATGGGCGCAGTGTGTACGGGAACATGGCTGGTTGTGGAATGCCGCGACGGGGTCTATCGCGCGTGCGCCGGCGACACTGATCCTGGCCCACGGCGCCGGTGCACCGATGGACTCAGCCTTTATGAACGACATGGCTGCACGCCTTGCCGGACATGGCGTGAACGTGTTGCGCTTCGAGTTCCCGTACATGGCTCAACGCCGCGTGGACGGCGGTAAACGCCCGCCGAACCCGGCGCCGAAACTGCTCGAATGCTGGCGCGAGGTGTATGCCGAGGTGCGACGTCATGTCGCTGGGACGCTGGCGGTTGGCGGCAAGTCCATGGGTGGGCGTATGGCCAGTTTGTTGGCCGATGAGCTGGGGGCTGACGCGCTGGTGTGTTTGGGTTATCCGTTTTATGCGGTGGGCAAGCCGGAAAAACCTCGAGTCGAACATCTGGCCGGGTTGAAGACGCCGACGTTGATTGTGCAGGGCGAGCGCGATGCGCTGGGTAACCGGGCGGCGGTGGAAGGGTATGCGTTATCGCCGAGCATCGAAGTGATGTGGCTGGTGGCGGGGGATCATGATTTGAAGCCGTTGAAGGCTTCGGGGTTTGGTCATGAGCAGCATTTGGAGGCGGCTGCGGTGAAGGTTGCTGGGTTTTTGGGCGCCTGTTAGGGCCCCATCGCAGGCAAGCCAGCTCCCACATTTTGAATTGTGAATACCTTCAAATGTGGGAGCTGGCTTGCCTGCGATAGCGATTTACCGGTTAAAACGCTCTACCAGCGAATACTGGGTATTGGCCGTATGCGTCAGCTCCTCACTCAATTGCGCCGAGTTCATCGCCTGCTCCGAGGTCTGATCCGCCAACAGCGCAATCGTGCTGATGTTACGGCTGATCTCTTCGGCTACTGCGCTTTGCTCTTCGGTAGCTGCGGCAATCTGCGTGGTCATGTCAGTGATATTGGCCACCGCCTCACTGATGCCCACCAGCGCCTGATCCGCCTCCATCACCCGCGCCACACCTTCTTCGGCCTGGCGATGCCCGGCGTCCATGGTTTGCACGGCCGCCGCTGCGGTGTGTTGCAGCTTGGCGATCAGCGTATGAATTTGTCCGGTGGACTCGGCAGTGCGCTGCGCCAGTTGGCGAACTTCGTCAGCCACCACCGCAAAACCTCGGCCCATCTCACCGGCGCGGGCCGCTTCGATGGCTGCGTTCAGTGCCAGCAGGTTGGTCTGGTCGGCAATGCCTTTGATCACATCGACCACACCGCCGATTTCATCGCTGTCCTTGGCCAGTTGGGTGACGGTCACACCCGTCTCGCCCACGGCCACCGACAGACGCTGGATCGCCTCGCGGGTTTCCCCGGCGATGTCGCGGCCGCGACCGGTCAGGCGATTGGCTTCCTGAGTGGCGTCCGCCGTGCGCTGTACATGGCTGGCGACTTCCTGAGTGGTCGCTGCCATCTGGTTGACCGCCGTGGCTACTTGTTCGGTCTCTACACGCTGGCGTTCCAGGCCGCTGGAACTGTTATGCGCCAAGGTATTGGACTGCGCCGCTTGGTCGTTCAGGTGTTCAGCCGTGTCTTGCAAGCGTGTCAGACAGGTCTTCAGCCGCGCTTCCTGGCTGAGAATCGACATCTCCAGCCGCGCCTGCGCGCCTCGGCTGTCGGTGTACATCTGCGCGATCAACGGGTCAGACGTGGTCTGCTCGGCCAAACGCAGCAAACGCTTGAGGCCGCGCTGCTGCCAGCTCAGGCCCAGCAGGCCCAGTGGCACCGACAGGCCCGCCGCCAGGGCAAAACCCCAGTGGGAATTGAGCGATGCACCAATCATAAAGCTCAGCTGGCTGACCAGGATAAACGGCAGCCAGTCCTGCAACACCGGCAGCCACTTGTCGCGCTGCGGCACGGCGGACTTGCCCTGGTTGATGCGTTGATAGAGCGCTTCGGCCCGGCGGATCTGCTCGGCGGTGGGCTTGATGCGCACCGATTCGTAGCCGATCACCTGGTTGCCGTCGAAGACTGGCGTCACATAGGCGTTAACCCAGTAGTGATCGCCGGTCTTGCAGCGGTTCTTGACGATGCCCATCCATGGCAAGCCTTGTTTGAGCGTGGACCACATGTGCGCGAACACAGCCGACGGAACATCCGGGTGACGCACCAGGTTGTGCGGCGCTCGGACCAGTTCGTCGCGGGTGAACCCACTGATTTCGACGAAAGCGTCGTTGCAGTAGGTGATCACACCTTTGGCGTCTGTGGTGGAGATCAACCGTTGCTGAGCGGGGAAGGTACGTTCGCGCTGGGTAACGGGTTGGTTATTACGCATGGTTGTTCAATCCGCAAGGCTTTCAGGGGTTATCGGCCGTGGCGAGGCTTTATTTAGCCTATTTTTGTAATAGTTAGCAGGTAGGCCCACCGCACCGCCGATCTAGTCGTCAGGCGCATGCGGTGATGGCTAAAGGCTATTCCGCCGCCGCTGGCGTGCTCGTCTTTTTTGTTTCTAGTTTTATTATTGTAAGATTTTCTTTAGCATAGGCGGGTTGGTGCCTAGCGCCAAAAAACCTTATGGATTGCGGTCGTAGCGACGATTTCGGAGTCTCCTTGCCTGAGGATCGGCTCTCGCGAAGCTTGCGGTTTGGGGTGAGCAGAAAACATCAGGCGGTCACGCGAACAATGTGTATCGCGCGTTGTCCGTTAGGAGTGATGTTTTTTGTTACACCTTTGAAGGCTTCAACAGACGTGTCTGTTCACGTTAGAGAGTGAGCGGCTTTGTAGTAGCAGGGAAGTGGAGGTTGAAGCAATGAAAGTTATGGTTTTGGGCGTTTCCGGGATGCTGGGTAACGCGGTGTACCGCGTGCTGTCCGATAATCCTGGTTTGAATGTTTTTGGTACCGCGCGTAGCGAAAGTGCTCGTAATCACTTTTCGCCCGCGTTGGCCGAGAAGTTAGTATTCGGTGTTGATGTTGAAAGCCACGATTCACTTATAAAAGCATTCGGCAGTATTCAGCCGGATGTTGTCGTTAACTGTGTAGGCTTGGTAAAGCAGCTCGCCGATGCCAATGACCCCCTCTTGGCCGTTCCCATCAATACACTGCTACCTCATCGATTGGCCGCCCTGTGCAAAGCCACTGATGCACGTCTGGTACATGTGAGCACTGACTGTGTTTTTTCCGGCACGAAGGGCGGCTACCTCGAATCAGATTTTCCAGATGCCTATGACCTGTACGGTCGCTCCAAATTGTTGGGCGAAGTTGATTATCCCCACGCGATTACATTGCGCACCTCGATCATCGGTAAAGAGTTGTCCGGGAACCGCAGCCTTGTTGGGTGGTTCCTCGCTCAAGAGGGTCAAGTGAAGGGCTTTACGCGGGCGATATTTTCCGGCTTGCCCACGATGGAACTCGCCAGGCTAATAAATGACTATGTGCTGCCTCATCCTGAGCTGCACGGCCTCTATCACGTGTCTGCTCAGCCGATCAACAAGTATGACTTGTTGGGATTAATTGCTGATGTGTATGGGAAAGATATCGAAATACTACCGTCCGATGAGCTGTCTATTGATCGCTCGCTGGACTCGAGTAGGTTTCGAATGGCGACAGGCTATGTGGCCCCGGAGTGGCCGGCGCTGGTCAAGTATATGCATGATTTCAATTAAATTTCAGGTGTCTGGCGATGTTCGATAACAAAGTTTTGATGATCACTGGTGGTACAGGCTCGTTCGGTAATGCTGTCTTGAATCGTTTTCTCAAGACGGATGTGAAGGAAATTCGCATCTTCAGTCGTGACGAAAAGAAACAAGAAGATATGCGAATTGCGTTGAATAATCCGAAGCTGAAGTTTTATATCGGCGACGTGCGCAATTACGACAGCATTCGAGATGCGATGAAAGGCGTCGATTATGTCTTTCACGCCGCAGCACTCAAGCAAGTGCCGTCTTGCGAGTTCTACCCGATGGAAGCGATACGCACCAATGTTTTGGGTGCGGAAAACGTCATGAAGGCCGCCATTGATAACAATGTCGACCGAGTTATTGTACTGAGTACGGACAAGGCGGTTTACCCAATCAATGCAATGGGTATCTCCAAGGCCATGATGGAAAAACTCATGGTCGCCAAGGCGCGGATGCAGGGCAATGGCGAAACGGTGTTCTGCGCCACTCGCTACGGCAACGTCATGGCCTCGCGAGGCTCTGTGATACCGCTTTTCATCGAGCAGTTGAAAGAAGGTAAGTCGATTACCATCACTGACCCGACCATGACCCGTTTCCTGATGTCTCTTGAGGATTCCGTGGACCTGGTATTACACGCATTTGAGCACGGTCGCCAAGGTGATATTTTTGTTCAAAAGGCGCCGGCATCGACAATTGAAGTGCTTGCCCAAGCGTTGAAGGAACTGTTCGAAAAAACCAACGAAATTCGCGTCATCGGCACACGTCATGGCGAGAAGCTTTACGAGTCGCTCGTGTCTCGTGAGGAACTGGCAAAAGCAGAAGACATGGGCCAGTACTATCGCGTTCCGGCCGATAACCGGGATCTCAACTACGCTAAATTCGTCGTGGAGGGTGAACTGGGTATTGCCGGTTCCGAAGACTACACGTCTCACAACACTGTTCAGCTCAATGTTGATGGTGTCAAACAATTGCTTCTAAAACTGCCGTACATTCAGGGGCAACTCAATGCTTAAAGTGATGACCATTGTCGGGACGCGTCCTGAGTTGATCAAAATGTCCCGGGTGATTGCGGAGTTTGATGAGCATACTCAACACATCCTGGTGCACACCGGGCAAAATTTTGACTATGAGTTGAACCAGGTTTTTTTTGATGACCTGGATATTCGCAAGCCTGATTATTTCCTCGGTGCGGTTGGCAGTAACGCCGCACAAACCATTGCCCGCGTCATTGAAAAAGCCGATGAAGTGATGGAGGCCGAGAAGCCTGACGCATTACTGTTGTACGGTGACACTAATTCGTGCCTGTCGGTCATTGCAGCCAAACGTCGTAAGATTCCGGTATTTCATATGGAAGCCGGTAATCGCTGCTTCGACCAACGTGTACCGGAAGAGCTGAACCGTAAAGTCCTGGATCACCTGAGCGATATCAACCTTGTTCTGACGGAGCACGCGCGTCGTTACTTGCTGGACGAGGGAATCCCGCCGGACCGTATTATTAAATCCGGTTCCCATATGCAGGAAGTGCTTGAGTACTTTAAGCCCAAGATTGCCAAGTCCGAGATTTTGCAAAAACTCGAATTGAAGCCTAAAGAGTTCTTCATCGTCAGCGCTCACCGCGAAGAAAACGTTGATACACCTGCCAACCTACAGGACCTGCTCAATACCTTGCAGGCGCTGGTTGAAGCCTATGACAAACCAGTAATCGTTTCCACCCACCCGCGTACTCGGCAGCGTCTCGAGGCTCTGGGCATGGATGGGTTGGACGCGAGAATCCAGTTTCTCAAACCGTTCGGATTCTTTGATTACATCCGTTTACAGATGGAAGCGTTTTGTGTGTTGTCAGACAGCGGCACGATCACCGAAGAAGCGTCTCTACTGAACCTGGCCGCCATCACTATCCGTAATGCTCACGAGCGTCCTGAAGGTATGGACCAGGGAACGCTGATTATGAGCGGTTTGAAAGCCGAACGCGTCCTTGACGCCGTTCGTATCGTCACCAGCCAACACCAAGACGCCGTCGCGCCGCGCATCGTTCCGGATTATGAGGGTGGCATTGTTTCACAGAAAGTTTTGCGTGTTGTAATGAGCTACGTAGACTTTATTAATAGGACAGTTTGGTCCAAGTGATTGGAAACGTATATACCTAAAAAACAGCGAGATATTTGATATGAGTACAGATACTGAGACGCTGGACGCAATATATAACGCAGGAGAGCGTCTGGTACCAGGAGAGACTCATGACCGTGCAGAGATTGTTCGCCATAAAAGCAGTTATCAGCTCTTTCGCGACATCATTGAATCTGATATTCGGGAAAATCCGGCGCTGATAGAGTCGGGTATCACCGTGCTCGATATCGGCTGCGGTACCGGTCACGGCACCTACATGCTTGATACTATTCTTGGTGTCAAGATTGTCGGCATTGATCCAAGTGTTGAGTCCATCCAGTACGCAAAAGATAATTATGGTTCGAACAATATCGACTATATCAATTGCGACGCTGAAGCCTTTGTAAGTCAGTCCAAAGGCTTTGATTACGTGGTTTCTCGTCACGCTCTTGAGCACGTCGAAAATGGTTTAAACTTCGCGCTGGGGATCGCGTGTCGTCGTCGGCTGATGGTGAATGTACCTTTCAATGAGTCGGAAGGTAATATTCATCATCTTGTACACCGTATCAAAGAAGAGCATTTTGATGCTTACCCTAATAAAGAGTTTTTTTATGAAGGGTTAGACGGTGTAACTAAGGTGGCGCGCGATGAAGAAGAACCGCCTAACTCCATTGTGTGCATTTCCAGTGCAGCGGAGCTGAAGCCGGTAAAAGAGCTTATTGGATTTCCCGTTCCAGCGTGGAAACCTGAATTTTTGCAAAATTTGGGTATCGAATCACTTGAGGCAAGTATTCAGACTGCCGAGTTACTGTCGCTTCAGAAACAAACTCAGCTTGTTGAAAAAGAAGCCCAGCTGGAAAATCACCACGCGAACCTGAAAAACTTAGAAGGAGATATTCTTCGGCGTGAAGCATGGGTCGCGGAAAAAGAGGCGCAGCTTGCCAACCATGAGGTGAACCTCAACGGCATCAAGTCAGCCCTCGTCGAGCGTGAACTCGCGATTGCAGAAAAAGAACAGCAACTGATTGAGCATGGTGCCAATCTGGAAGGCATTGAGGCGGGTCTGCACCCCCGTCAAGTGGTCGTTGCAGAGGCGGAAGGCGGTATTCAGCGCCGTGAGGCTCAGGTTTTTGAAAAAGAAGTGCAGCTGGTGGCTCTCGAGTCCAACTTGAAGGGCATTCAGGAAGACCTCGCTAGACGTGAAGCGGCCGTTGTCGAGAAAGAAGCGCAGTTGCTGAATCACGAGAACAACCTGAATGCTATTCAGGAAGATCTGGTGCGGCGTGAAGCCGCGGTTGCCGAGAAAGAAGCGCAGTTGCTGGGTCACGAGAGTAACCTGAATGGTATTCATGAGGACCTAGTTCGACGTAATCAGGAGATGTCCAGCAGTGAGCAAGACATTCTTCGGCGCGAAGCGGGTATTTCCGAGAAGGAGGCTCAGCTTACGGCCCGTGAGTTAAGTGCAGTGGAGCATGAGGCGAACATTGCTCACCAGAACAACGTTTTGTCTGTTCGGGAAAGTCAAGTTCGACAAAGTGAAGTAGGTGCTGTAGAAGAGCACGCGCGGCTTGCAGTCCGAGAAAAAGAACTGGCTGAGATGGAAGTCGCTTTGGCTCATCGCGAAACGTTGATTTCTAATAGTCTTATTTCGAAAGTAGCCCTAAAACTAGGTTCGTTCCGTAAATGAAAATTCTGCAAGTTAATGGCTATGAGTCGCCAGGACGGCGCTTTAACGGACTGTCCATCACCCCTTTATTAAAGACGCATAATATTGAATCCCAGCACCTCGTTTGGGAGAAAGATAGTCAGAATCCGGAAGTTTTGACGTTCGAGGGCGATAAGACTCGAAAAATAAATCGGATCGTAAACCGCTTTGAGCGTCTTACCTCAACGCAGTCTATGTTCTACCCGCATGCAAAGCAGATGATGAAGATGCCCGCTTTCAAAGAGGCGGATGTCGTGCACTTGCACATTATTCATTCGGGGTACATGAGTCTTTCCCATCTTCCGGAAATCACCCGGCGCAAGCCCACTGTATGGACCTTGCACGATCCTTGGGCGATGACCGGGCACTGCATCTATCCCTTTGAATGTGAGCGCTGGAAGACCGGCTGCGGCAGTTGCCCAGACTTGAATATTCACTTTCCATTACTCAGAGATACCACGCGGTTTTTGTTCAATTACAAAAAACGCTCTTACAAAAAATCCAAGTTTGATGTGATTGTGGCTTCGCAGTGGATGCGTGACATGGTCGAAGCGTCTCCGTTGTTCGAGGACGTTGACATCCACCATGTACCCTTCGGTTTGGATCTGAACTTTTTTTCACCGACGGCCTCTCCGGATGCGCGTAAACGCTTTGGCATTCCTGACGACGCTTTGGTTATCTGCTTCCGCGCAGTCGACAATCAGTTCAAGGGCTTGCCTTATATTATCGAGGCGCTGGAACGCATCAAAACGGATCAACCGATTTGCCTGCTCACGCTCAATAGCAAAGGGTTGATGGAGCGGTTTTCTGATCGTTTCCAGTTGGTCGAATTGGGCTGGACCAATAACGAGGAAGAGGCGCGCGACGCGTTTGTGGCTTCGGATATTTTTCTGATGCCCTCCATCGTCGAAGCGTTTGGCGTTATGGCCATCGAAGCGCTCGCCTGCGGTAAACCGGTCGTGGTGTTTGATGGCACTTCCTTGCCTGAAGTTACCTTCGCTCCCGACGTCGGTATTTCCGTTCCCATGCACGATGGGGCGGCGCTCTATGAAGCCCTCCAGCATTTGATCGATAACCCGCAAGAGCGACTTGAGCGTGGGCGAAAAGGTCGCGAAATTGCAGAAAAGCATTACGGTGATGAGCTATACGCACAACGCCTGGCTGATGTTTACAAAACGGTCGCCGCTAAATGAAGTTACTGCTCTTAACCGATATTCCGCCATGCCGGAACTTCACTGCGGGGCTGGTGCTTGATCGCCTGGTCAGTTTTCTGCCCAAGGACCAGCTTGCGATCTGTGCTGTGGTCAACCCTGCACTGCAGCCGGAAATACCGGCCGAACTGGACGACGTCCCGCGGTTGCTATTGACGAAACCGCGGGAGGCGTCGGTCAGGGTTCTTCCGCGTAGAGCCGGTGTGTTGTCGGCGTTTCCTTACGAGCTGCTTCAGGCTGGCCGAGTGCGTAACGATCTACTGCCTAAAATCGTTGAGTTCGCTAAAGCCCAGCGGGTAGACGCGGTTTGGGTCGTGCTTCAGGGGCAGACCATGGTTCGGCTCGCGCGTCAGCTGACGCAAAAGCTGAATGTTCCTTTGTTGACCCAAGTGTGGGATCCGTTTGGCTGGTGGTTGCAGGCGAACCGCATTGACGGGTTTACACGTCGCCGACTTCAAAAGGAGTTCGACGACGTTCTTAAACACAGTACGTCTTGCGCAACCGCATCCTGGGCGATGTCTGAGAACTACACGGCCAAATACAACGTCGCCAACGTTCCCGTGATTGCGGGCTTACCCCGTGAGTTGGCAACTGAACCCGCAGCGCGTCCTCATGTGCGCGACGAGTTCATTATCGCAATGGCCGGACAGTTTTATGCGCAGGCAGAATGGCAATGTCTTCAATATGCGCTTAATGGGTGCAACTGGACGGTTGCCGGCCGGCGCATACGTGTCCGGGTAATGGGCGGGGGATTCAGTGCATTTACTCAGAGCCCATCCAACTTTGAATATCTTGGATGGAGAAGCCAGGAAGAAACCATCCGCTTGTTGGCGGATTCGGATCTGCTGTACATGCCTTATTGGTTTTCCGAGGAATACCGAGAAGAGTCGAGTAACAGTTTCCCGTCCAAACTGGTTTCCTATTTCGCAGCAGGGCGGCCGGTGTTCTGCCATGCGCCTGCCTATGCGTCCCCTGCCAAATATGTTGAGGCTAACGACGCAGGTTACCTCTGCCAATCCTTGGACACGGCCACGATCGTTGCGTGCCTGGAGAAGGTTATCCAGGATGAGGAGACCTATGGGCGATACGCAGCGAATGGGCATTCATGCTTCATGAGGGATTTCACCCTAGAGCGAATGAAGACGTCGTTGCTCGAGTTTTTGGGTGACCATACGAAGGCAGCGGCGGGGCTAGCTACATGAATCAACATATCCTGACCGCGCATGTACGACATTTTGACCTCATTAAGCAGTTAATCAAGCGTGATATCGATATGCGCTTTAAAGGCGCACTGCTGGGCGTGTTATGGCCCTTGATTACGCCGCTGCTGACCTTGGCGATGTATGCCGTGGTGTTCGGTTATTTCCTCCCATCGCGCTGGCCGGGTGTCGATGGGATAACCGGATTCGCGCTGATGCTGTTTCCGGGGTTGATCGTATTCAATTTCTTTGCCGAGTGCGTAAACCGTGCACCGAACTTGATCACGCAGAACCCCAACTTTGTGAAGAAAGTCGTCTTTCCGGTTGAGTTGTTAGTGTGGGTGCCTATCGGCTCGGCCGTCTTTCAATTGTTGCTGAGCATCGTTGCCTGGATGGCGATAGCGCTTGCGGTAAATGGCAGTCTGCAATGGACCATCGTCTTCCTGCCATTTGTCATTGCCCCAATGGTGCTGTGCCTGCTGGGTATCACTTGGTTCCTAAGCGCATTGGGTGTTTTCTTGAGAGACATCGCCCAACTGACCGTGGTAGTCACGCAAGCATTGATGTTTTTCTCTCCTGTGCTGTATCCGCTGGACAAGCTGCCGGCGTGGGCCAGCAACATTATCATGCTCAACCCCCTCACGTTCATCGTAGAACAAAGTCGACTGGTATTGATCAATGGGGTTATCCCTGACTTTCGGGGTCTGTTGATCTACACCGCGGTGAGCTTGTTTGTGTGTTCGCTGGGGCTTCGCTTCTTCAGGTCGGTCAGACATGGCTTCTCGGATGTTTTATGAGTGTTGAAATGAACAGCGAAATCAAAGCCCTCCCCGTCATCGAAGTTTCAGACCTTGAGAAGGCTTACCATATCTATGACTCACCGCACGATCGTCTGAAGCAAATTTTTTTTGGGTGGAAGCGCAACTACTACCGTGATTTTCTTGCCTTGAAGGAAGTGAGCTTCGAAGTACTTAAAGGGCAGTCTGTCGGTGTTATTGGTCGTAACGGTGCAGGCAAAAGTACCCTGCTTCAATTGTTGACGGGCACATTGACGCCGACCAAGGGTTCAATAAAAGTTAATGGGAAAGTTGCAGCAGTTCTTGAACTGGGTTCAGGCTTCAATCCTGAGTTCAGTGGCCGGGAAAATATTTACCTCTATGCCAGTCTGTTCGAGCTGAAGAAGTCATGCATTGAAGAGCGGTTCCAGAAAATCGTCGATTTTTCGGAGCTGGCGGATTTTATCGACCAGCCGGTCAAAGCCTATTCAAGTGGCATGCAGGCACGTCTGGCTTTTTCGGTGATTGCGCACGTTGATGCCGATATTCTGATTATCGATGAAGCTTTGTCCGTGGGGGATGCTTTCTTTGCACAGAAGTGCATGCGGTTCCTTCGGCAGTTTCAGGAGAAGGGCACCATACTCTTCGTCAGTCATGATTTGGCTGCGGTCACTGCATTCTGTGATCACGCGATATGGCTGGAGGGAGGTGCTGTTCGTGAGGCCGGTAGCGCCAAGGAAGTGTGTGAAAACTACTTCGCTCAGCAATACATGCAACACACGGGGGCCGAAATTGCCACTGTTGCAGATGCGGCGGTGACGACAGACGATTCCGTTGCGGCGACCGAGCAAGAGCCCGAATTTGACATTATCGAGCAGCAGGTGGTTTCCATCGCGGATGGGTCAATTGCTAAAGGCGATCAAGAAATCGAGTGCTTCGGTTTCAATGAACAGTCGTCAGCATTTGGAACCGGGGGCGCGGAGATTCTGAAAGTCAGCTTTACCAATGAGTCCGGCCATCCCTTGATCGTCAGTGAGGGCGGCGCACAGGTGGTGGTCAAGGTCGTGGCAAAAGCTAATCATGACATCGACCTTCCGATCTTGGGGTTCACGATAAAGGACCGTCTGGGTCAACCGTTGATTGGGGGCAACACCTATCACTCGTACAAAAAGTCTCCCGTAAGAGTAGAGGCCGGCAAACGTATTGAAGCTGCCTTTCACTTCAAGTTACCTATTTTGGCCATCGGGGATTACTCGATTGTCGCGGCTATTGCCAATGGAACCTTGCAGGAGCACGTACAGTTGCATTGGATGCACGATGCTGTTCTGTTTAAAGTAGCTGCCTCAAGCATTGACGGTGTGATTGTTGGGGCACCGTTGGACAAAATAATACTTACTTCAAGGGTTTAGCACGGCTATGACACAACAACAAATGGGGCGATTGGCTTGGGCAGACTCATGCCGCCTGATTGCAATGCTGGGGGTTGTTATCATTCATGTTTCAGCACCGATATTCTACAACTATAGAAACATAAGTCTTGGGGACTTTCTAACTGCCAACGCTCTTGACTCCATTGCGCGAGTGGCGGTCCCCTTGTTTGCGATGCTCTCTGGCGCACTTCTCTTGGGGAGAGAGACGTCTGGTGCTTTTAGAGGCGTAGCGTCCCGTATAATGAAAGTCGCAGTGCCTCTGGCGTTCTGGAGCGTTCTGCACGTTTTCTGGATTTGCTACTGGCAGGGGCTGCCGCTGAGTATCCCATCGGCGCTGCTACAGGCATTCAACGGCCCGGTTATGTATCATCTGTGGTTCGTTTATATGATCATAGGGATCTACATCGTTTTGCCTATTCTCCAGCCTCTTTCCGCAGCGATCCTTTCGAGTAAGCATTTTGCCGCTTACTTCTTCGGGATCTGGTTTCTGGCGAATGCGGTAAGGATTTATGATCATGAGCCGATACTCAACCACCTAGTACTAACTGACTTCTTGCATTGGCCAGGTTATTTCCTGCTCGGCTACTACCTGGCGCACGCCGAGGCGGTTAAGAAGCTGTCCTCGTGGTACAGCGGCATTGTGTTTGTCCTGGCAAGTGTCACGACATTTTTAGTCAGCTGGTACTTGAACTCCAAATCACCCACCCCGGTTGAAACCGCGATGGAATATTTCAGCCCTAATGTCATGATTGCGGCGGTTGCGGCCTTCATGCTAATTGGGAAAATCCGCCTTTCGCCTGAGCTTGCAAAGCCTGTGGCGTTTTTGTCGGGCCTGGTGTTCCCTGTGTACTTTATGCATCTGCTGGTCATTGAACTTATCAAGGGCGGCATGTTTGGCTTTACCTTATCGCTGTCAACAATGTCAGCCTTCGCCAGCATCATCAGTTTATCGCTCAGTGCATTTATAGTTAGTTTGATTATCGCCGCGTTGAGCCGTCTGGTTCCTTATTCGTCCAGACTGGTTGGTTAACAAAAAACAAAAAATATACTGAAGCACCACTTTTAGGGGAAGGGGAAATATATGAGCATTGAGACTAATCCAGCACCACACGAAGACGTGACGGCCGACGTACCCACGCGAAAAGAAGATCCTATCGATTTGACCATCGTTATTCCCTGCCTGAATGAGGCAGAAAATATCGTTGGGATTCTTGACAGCGTCAAAGAAGCTGTGAGCGGCAAGGAATTCACCACCGAAATTATTGTCGTTGATGACAAAAGCGATGATGAGACCTATAGCCTGGCCTCTGCATGGAGCGAACAAAACCGAGATCACTTGCCAGTTCGCGTTATCAGCCGCTCTCTTCATCGTCGCGGCTACGGGGCAGTCGTTCGATATGGTGCCGCTCACGGGATTGGCCGTTACTGCATTTTCGTCTCAGCCGATGCGGTAGATCCTATCCACCTGATTCCAGCACTTTATGAAGAGATGGAAAAGGGTGCCATTTTGGCCCAGTGCTCTCGTTATATTCAGTCGGGCGATGACGGTACCATTCCATTTAAATATAAGTTTTTCCAGTTTTTCTTCCGTATCGGCGTCAAGCTGGCACTGGGTCAGTATATTCCTGACTCGACTTACGCCTTCAAGATGTTTCGTAGAAGAGAAACACTGGGTGTCGGCCTGAGCCAAAACAGATTCAGCATCAGCCCGGAAATCACCTTTAAGTCGATCTTGAAGGGAGGCGAAGTAAAATACATCGCGGGTGCACAGGGTGTCCGTGAGCGGGGCGTTTCAAAGTTTATCTTTCATAAAGAGGGGTTGGGTTTTGGTTATTGCCTGATTCGTGCGTTTTTACACAAAACTAAGTTGGTCTATTGGTTCTAATTTTCTTTAACAAGTATTTTTGGAACTGCCGTGTCTAACTTATTTTGTGATCAAGTGTCACGATCGTATCCGAAGCGGCCTCTTTTGGAAGCCTGTCTGGTCGCTTTGCTGCTCATCTTGGCCGCCTTCCCTGATGTCTTGTTCAATGGTGCGAGTCTGCGTCTTACGGATCAAGTGACAGGTGCCGTGATGGGGTTGCAGAAAAAATCGGTCTACCCCATTCCAATGGGGACGGACTGGTGGGGGGGCTATAACGATAGCGGTGGGGCGACTTATCAGTCTGACCCTATGATCCAGTTTATGGCCCATACCTTGAGAAACGGTGAGTCGCCTTACTGGAACCCTTATTCTGCTGCCGGTGCGCTTGGCCCTGAGGCTCTTGTTGATCAGAAGTTTTCTGCGTTGACGGTCGTAAGTGCGTTATTCGGCGGCAGCTCTCTCAGCTTCAACATTGCGATTATGATCGCCCTATATTTTGGGGTGTTCTTCATCTATCGCACCGTCCGGGAAGTGTTTGGGCTATCCTCTATCGCCGCTGCAAGCGCCGCGACGTTCTACCTGCTCAACGGTTATATCACTGCGAACCTTGGTTCAAACGTTACTCAAAGCTATCTCTATATTCCAGTCTGTCTATACACCGCGTTAGTCCTAATTGATCGTCTCTCGGTATTGACTTGGAGTATGGCGGTACTGGCGTTTGCGTTGTTCTTTTCATGCACGTTCATGCCGACCACTATTACCGGGCTGCTGGCGATAGGGCTAATAGTTGTTGGCTGCCTGATAGCTTCCATCCAGACGGGTAAGTATTCGATCAAGCAGGGCTTTTTTGTTCTAGCTGTTCTGGCGACAAGCGTGTTGGCGTCAGGCCTATTGCTGGCACCGTTATACTTTCCCTTCCTAGAGAACTTGAAAAGTCTCGGTACGCTGGACGATTACTCGAAAAGGATATTCTGGGGGCTGCGTTTTCCCAACGCATTGGCGTCCTTTTATACCCCGAGCTATCTGTTTGAATCGTATAACGCCATGGAGCCAGCAGCGGCTTTTTGGGACGACGCCGGCTCCATTACCGGCAATAGCGTTTTTCACAGTGGGGTCGTGGCCATCGCTTTGGCCAGCTGTGCATTTTCGGCACGCCTGAAGCACTTCAAGTGGCTGGTATCGCTCTGTGCGCTGGGCGGCTTGTTTATCGTGGTACGGCTGTTTGATCCGGTATGGATTCACTGGTTATTTTCATACTTACCTATCGTTGGGAATATCGGGAGCCAGTATTGGTGGCCCGTGATCATGCTTGCTATGGTGGTGCTGGTGGGTTTTGGCGTTAATAACTTACAGCAGCGCGATTTCTATCTGCTGCCGTATATAGTGTTTATGGCAATTCTCGTTGCATCCCTAGTCTACTTGTTCAATCTATTTGGACTCCACGCGCCTGCGTTGGAGTATAAAACAAATTCCTTGTACTTCATCGTTGCCACGGTCGTGTTAATGAGTGTCGTTGTACTTACTCTAAAGTATGTGCCGCGCACGGCAAAGTGTTCGGGTGCAGTGTTCCTGGTGGTGCTGATTACGTTATTTGTTGAACTGTTGGGTTGGGGGAAAATGAGTCGCTTTGAAAGAAGCGATGTATTTGACAAAATGCCAGTCGCCATACAGTTTGTAAAAGATAATATCGGTCACTACCGGACCTTAAATTTTGGCCAAGGTGGTCTAGATCCTGAGCTAGGCTCTGCTTATCAGATTCAAGAAGTGTCGACCATGAACCAAGGAAACCTGCCGGCATTCAATGATTTTTTCTATTCAACCTTCAACTTGGCTAACACTCAACGGATTGGGTATGACGCTAGATTTGCGCCGCGAGGATCTTTTCCAACCTTCATGTTAATTCAGGACAAGCCGAATGCGAACTCCATCAATTGGGAGGCTGTCGACGTGTTGGGAGTTAAATATGTACTGTTACCTGTTGCTTACTCGGCGTACAAGGAAGAGTTGAAGCGTGTGGGGTTCGTCGAGGCTTACGAAAGTCTACGTACTGTTGTCATGGAAAACACCAAGGTGCTGCCGAGAGCTTTTTCGGTCAGGATGGCGGAGCGACCGGATAATAACAGCGCGAAGCTGCCACCTGGCTTCAGGAATACGCTGGTGCCAGCGGTCATAGAGACTTACCGCAATAGCAAAGTGGTGCTCAGTGGTGATGTGACTGAAGAGTCATTAGTATTCCTTTCGGATAACTGGCACTCCAACTGGAGCGCGCTGTTGAATGGCAAGAAAGCGCCGATCATCAAGGTCGAAAACACATTCCGTGGCGTCATTGTTCCTCCTGGCCATTACACGATCACGATGGAGTACCAACCCAAAAGCTTGTCATGGGCGCTGGGGTGTTCATTGTTGATCGTATTGTTGTTAATTTCGCTGGGGTTATACAGTAAGCGCACTGATGAGTTACTCCGTGAGCGCTTGGCCGCTTTTCACTGACGAAGCGCGTATTAGGCTGGAGCGGAGGCCAGCCTATGCGTGTATTCTGTTTCCGGTGAGGGGCCCGCGATGGCGGGTAAGGTGGCATTAGCATCGCGGATGGACGGTATTGATAGCTTCGGCGCATGATATGAGCTTAAAACCACAGTCCAATGCGCATTTCAGAAAAAAACAGGCTAAAGAGTAGGGGATTATGCGTTATATAAAAAAGAGCCAGGTTTTTTTGATTATAAAACTGTTGCTTGCTGGTGCGCTGGTCGTGGCGCTTCTGAACAGTGGTCAGTTGGACTTTGGTTCAATAACAGTAGTGTTCGATCATATCGATCTTTTTGTTCCGGCCTTGATTTGCCTGTTTTTAGGGATTTTGATTAGCGGCTTTCGCTGGTGGCTATTGCTTAAGGCAACACAGAATATAATTCCACTGAGTACGGTGCTTAATCTGCAGTTGATGGGGAGCTTTTTCTCCACCTGGCTACCAGGGGCGGCGGGTGGTGACGCGGTTAAGGGCGTACAGATCTTTCGGCTGTTGGAAAGTGGCCGGTCGACAGCGCTTATTTCAATCGTCACAGACCGAGTGTTTGCTATGTTAGGCTTGGTGTCTGTCGCAATGCTGGTTTCAGTTTTTCTACCTGCTGCCGTATCTCCGGATTCAGAGTTTCTTCAATATATTGGTTTGCTAAGAGTTCTGGTATTACTGTCTTTCATGGGTTTGATACTGCTGGTCTTGGGGGTCTTTGTTGCGTTGAAGTTTTCCCTTATTGATCGGTTGCCGATAAAAATTCGACATCACCTTCAGCCGTTCGGTTTGACGCTGCTCATGTATTTCCGTGCCTGGCCAACGTTGTTGCTTTGTTGGGTCGCCTCGTTGGCTGCGACGGGTATTGTGATTATTGGAATGGTGATAATAGCGTCAATGTTCCCGTTCGCCGCGAATGCGGAAGTGACTGCCATTGCAGGTGTATTCGGGAACTTATTCTCGGTTATTCCTATAACGCCAGGTGGTTTAGGTGTCGGTGAGTCTGTGTTTTCTAAAGTGTGCGTCGAGTTAGCTAGCAGGGTTGCTCCCTTTGCGACGATTTACTTCTGTTTTCGAGTTGGCATGCTTGTGGTAAATATTCCTGGAATGGTCGCGACTCTACTGTACAGCACAAAGAAACATCGTGAGAAAACACAGAGTTTGAGTGCTGAAAAACTCGCGTAGGAGTTTGTGATGCTTTCGATTCCTGAGAAGGAATTACCGGTTGATGATTTCTCGCCGTTGGTGACAATCGTTATTCCGGTTTTCAATGGGTCGGCTTTTTTAGGTGGAGCGATAGAGAGTGCGCTGGGGCAAACATACTCGAATATAGAGGTCATTGTTGTAAACGACGGTAGTCATGATGACGGGGCGACTGAGCGCGTCGCCCTTTCGTTTGGAGATCGCATCCGTTACTTAAAAAAGATTAATGGTGGTGTCGCGTCAGCATTGAACTGTGCGATACGTGAAATGGCAGGAGAGTATTTTTCCTGGTTAAGCCATGATGACCTCTATACCCCCCAAAAAATCGCCCAACAGATCAGTTTTTTGAACAAATACGAAACTGCTCGAACGGTTATCTATTCTGATTATTCAATTTTCACGGACGAGGCGAAAGCAGACGATATTTCCGTTTTTATGCCAGGGGTGCCGACTGAGTACTTTCGCTATTGGCTGACCGCACGTAGCGCCTTGCATGGTTGCAGTTTGCTGATACCACGAGGTGTTTTTGCGGAAGTTGGAATGTTTAGTGAGGGCTTACGGACGACGCAGGATTATGATTTATGGTTTCGTGCTGCAGAACATTTTGCATTTATTCATATGCCCTCCGTCCTTATTCGTGCTCGTAGCCACGCTGGCCAGGATACGCGTAGCAAAGTCGAACTTGCCTTTAAAGAGTCGAGTGAATTATACCTGGCTTTTGTGAAGGAACTTTCATATTTGGAGGTGCCTGGAGCCACTTCACATGAAGTGGGTGGTAGTTATTTGATATTGGCCTCAAGCTTAAGGGGGCGTGGCTTTATAGACGCAGGACAGTACTGTGCTGGTGTGGCCAGGCGTTGCGGCGTTTCCTCTATTCGCATACTTACAGTAACCAGTCAGGCTGGCTGCGCCTATTTTCTAAGGAAAACCATACTGAGATTATTGTCCTCGCGTACTAAACAAAGAGTGCGCCGCGCCTATAGTCGTCTGTGCGAAATCCAGAGAGGTTTTAAGGTTCTTTGAACACTCCAAGGAAACTATTTTTACACGCACCTGGTATTCATGTTGGTGGTGGACTGACGCTTCTGCAAGCGCTTTATTCTGCGGCAGATAGTCGTGTGGATTTCGAGCAATTGGATACTCGAGCTGCGCACCTGATACCCTCGTCATCCGCTGAGCGACACTTAATACGGCCCTCGTTTTTTTCCAGGCTTGCTGCCGAGTTCAGGCTTAAGCAGCATGTTGCCAAAGGCGACGCGGTGCTTTGTTTCAACGGCTTGGTCCCATTATTTCGCTGTCAAGGCGAAATAACGGTATTCCTGCAGAACAGACTGCTGATTTCCACCGCTCGCCTGCATAATTATTCGTTGAGAACCCGGCTACGCCTAACTGTCGAACGTTTTTTGATAAAAAACTTGGCGCACCGGGTCAATAAATTTATCGTGCAAAGCCCTTCGATGGCGGAACAAACCCGCGCGTATTTAGGTCCTAATACCAACATTGTGATTTGTCCATATATTGCGAACTCCAGTAGGTCTGCTGCTGTCACTGATAGAGAGCGGCGCTTTGATTTTGTTTATGTTGCTAGCGCAGACCCTCATAAAAATCATGAATCGCTATTGCGCGGGTGGTCACAGTTGGCGGAGCAGGGTATACGCCCCAGTCTGGCGCTTACCCTTTCCCTGGATTCACCCTTAGCTGCGCAGGTTGCAGACTTGAAAGAGCGCTGGGGGTTAAACGTCACTAATCTCGGTTCACTAACATCAACAGAGGTTGGCAGTCTTTACGCTCAAGCAAGGGCCTTGATCTACCCCTCTTTTACCGAGTCATTGGGGTTGCCTCTGATCGAGGCTTCTCGAATGGGCCTGCCCATCATCGCCGCTGAGCTTGACTACGTCAGAGATATTGTTGACCCTGTGGAGACTTTTGATCCTCACTCAGCCACTTCTATCGCGCGTGCTGTCAAACGTCATCTCGGTATTGTGAGTTTGCCTCAAGCCATATTCGGTCCAGAGGTGTTTTTAAGAGAAGTATTAGAATGAAAGTTTTAGTGTGGGCGCAATATTTTTGGCCGGAAAGTTTTCATATCAATCATGTGGTAGAAGAGCTGCAGGCTCAGGGCGTGGACGTTACCGTTCTGACCGGTAAGCCAAACTACCCTGAAGGAAAAATTTTTCCCGGATATCGCGCGATGGGGATTCACACTGAACACCATGAGGGTGTAGAAATAATCAGGTTGCCTTTGCGCGCTCGAGGTAAGAACTCGGGAAAGGGCATGGCACTGAATTATTTGTCATTTATTGTATCTGGTTACCTGTTCGCCCCTTGGGTGTTACGCGGTAGAAAGTTTGATGTGGTTTTTGTCTACGCCCCATCGCCTCTGCTTCAGGCACTTCCGGCTGTATACGTTTCATTCATCAAGCGTGCCGCGCTAGCAGTTTGGGTGCAAGATATTTGGCCTGAGACCTTGCTGGCTACAGGATTTGTTAAGAGTAAAGTGATTTTAAAACTGGTCGAGTATTTTGTACGCTATATTTACAGGTTTTCGGATTCAATTTTGATTCAGTCGGAGGGGTTTCGCTCATCGGTACAAAGACTCACGAAGAAGTGGAGCAAGATCAGGCTACTGCCTAATTCGTCTAAAGAGTTAGTCCGGACCGCGCCCCCTGCATCCTCTAAATTGCACGAGATTTTTCGTCATTTTTCGGTAGTGTTTGCGGGTAATGTAGGTTCTGCTCAGTCGTGTAACACTATTGTAGAAGCCGCTTACCTTTTGCGTGAGCACGAAGGTATTAAGTTCTTTGTCGTAGGAAGTGGTAGTGCGGAGGAAGCTGTTGCTCAAACAATTCAAGACTTGGGCGTTACAAATGTGGAGTTGCTGGGGCGTATATCCCCTGAGGAAGTCGCTGATATCTATACGGTCTCTTCGGTGTTGCTGGTAACGCTGAAGGGTGATGCTGTCCTTTCCGCGACGATTCCAAGTAAGGTCCAGGGTTATCTGGCAGCTGGCAAGCCTATTATTGCCAGCTGCAATGGGGAAACGGCGCAGGTTATCTTGGATGCACAGGCGGGTTTAAGCTCCCCGGCGGAAGATTCCGGGCGTCTTGCGGATGCTGTTCTGGAGCTATACAACAGTGATCCTTCGCGCCTGGCAGCAATGGGGAAGAGTGGGCGGGAGTTCTTCCTGAAGCATTATCACCTGCCGGCAAGGACCGCTGAACTGATAGAGCATTTTCAAGATTTGAAGCGTTCTTCAGCTAAGCATCGGATAGGTGAATAGAGTAATGTGGATCAGATTTAAGCCGAAGTGGGTAGCAATAGCAGCACACAGGCCCCCAAAACGATAAGCAAGGCCGTAGCCTATGCCTGCAATACTCGCCAGAAGGGCCCACTGCCAACCTGCGCCAATGTGCACAAAACCGAACAAAAGCGAGGCCAGTAGCAGTGCGAGATTCTCGCCGTATGGCAGGTTTTTGAAGCGTTGGCTTAGACCTCCCTGAATGTAGCCACGAAACAGTGCTTCCTCCACCAGTGTCACCAGCAGCAGGTTGTTCAGTACCCACAGCCACATCTGTTCCGGCCATTTGGGTGCCGAGGTGATAATCCCAAGTAACACCGCTCCACCTAGCGCTGCAACGGCCGTCAGGGTCAAGGCTAAGGCTGCAACGCAAATGGTCAGGCGCAATGAGCGTCGCACCACAATCCAAGGACAGGCCAGCAACAGCCAAAAGCCAATCAGTGGTTTGTCCTGGTTCAGGTACATCGAGAACGGTACGGCGTCGGGCGTAAAGCGCTGCGGGTCAATCCCGCGCCCATTGTAGAAACCCGGCAACCAGTGCATCGCCAGGCCCAGCGCCAATACGATGAATAGCCCGTGGCCGAGGTAACGCGCCCACGGCGTGCGTTGCTGGCGCACGGCGTAGCCGGCGATCAGCAGCAGGGCGACCGACACCGCCGCCAGCGCGCCGAGTTGCCCATAGGTCAAGGCCAGTACATAGCCAATGGAGAGAAGCGCCAGGTACAACCAGGGCAGAGCGAGCATGTGAAATCCTTGGATAAAAACTGGTCGGCATTATAACGACCGAGCCTACGCTTCAAAGTGAAAACTCCTCCACGCGAATAGAGCTGATTGCAAAACCTGTCGACGGCTGGTTATAGTCAGCGCTCTTCAACCCTTCACACAAGATCAGCCCATGCCAGCTTCCCCTCGCATAGCGGTAGTCGATTCAGCGGTCAACGCTGTGGTCGTGCCGTGCAGGAACAAGCAGCCTGCGCAGATCAGTCACTACCCCCCACCTGTCAGTAGCACGCCGGTGTACGCAGTCGTATCACCGCCGGGTGTTGGCATTTCGGGCTGATCAGCGAATAGCTGTTCCCCTGTGCCCGCCTGAAAAACCTACTGAGTTTCAGCCTTAGCTGAATTGGCTTTTTTGCCTGATTACAGGTGGTAACCATGTCTGTTCTTTCGAAACAATCCGTGGCCGCGGCGGCCACGACGAGCCTGTTTGTCCTGCTGTGGAGCAGCGGGGCGATTTTCTCCAAGTTGGGCCTGGCCCATGCTTCGCCCTTTGCCTTTCTGTTGATCCGTTTTGCCATTGCCCTGGCAGGGTTGGTGATCTTGGTGCCGATCCTCAAGCTGAAGCTACCCCGCACCGGCAAGTCGATGTTGTATGCGGCGGCAACCGGGCTGGTGCTGTTGGGGGCGTATCAGATTTTCTATCTGCTGGCCCTAGACCTCAAAGTGACGCCCGGCGTGATGGCAACCGTCATGGGCGTGCAGCCGATCCTGACGGTGGTGCTGATGGAACGTCAGCGTTCGTTAAGCCGCATGTTCGGCCTGACGCTGGGGTTGGCGGGGTTGATCATGGTGGTCTACCAGGGCATTGGGCTGTCGGGCATGTCTCTGGCAGGGATGCTGTTCGGGCTGCTGGCGCTGGCGAGCATGACCTTTGGTTCCATCATGCAGAAGCGCATTACTGACAACCCCTTGGGCACGCTGCCGGTGCAGTACCTGGCCGGGCTGTTGCTGTGCTCGGTATTTGTGCCATTCCAGCCCTTCCACTTTGAACACAACGCCGGCTTTTACCTGCCAGTGTTGTGGATGGGGTTGGTGGTGTCATTGCTGGCGACGCTGTTGCTGTACCGCCTGATTGCGCGAGGCAATCTGGTAAATGTCACCAGCCTGTTTTACCTGGTGCCGGCGGTAACGGCCGTGATGGACTATCTGATCTTTGGCAATCGGCTCGCGGTATTGAGTGTGCTAGGGATGGTTTTGATCATCATCGGCTTGGCGTTTGTCTTCCGTAAACACTAGAAGGTGAGCACCAAGGGGGCGGTAGATCGCACGCCGAAACGCCCCCTTGGGCATCAGAGGGTCATGTTGTACCTGTAGGGCGATGCTGTAATAATTCCGCCCTTTAGAGTGTAAGTTATTTTTATATGGGGTAATCGGTGCGTCTGCAGGTGGCGGCTGGCTGAGCAACGCTGCCGGCTTCGGTCGAGGGTTTCTCTCTAGTGACAAAGTCGTGGTTGCAGGCCGTATTTGTTTAAAATCGGTCTCTATACTCTCGTCGTATTGAAAGTGGCGGTTTCGCTGGTGCAACGCCTAATTTTCCCCGTTTCGCCGACCTCTTCGTGTTTCAAGCGCTCACTCAGCGTGTTGCTTGCCTGTTAATCGTCGAGGCGGTTTTATCAGACGAGTGCTAGGGTTTCGGTTGGCGGGTGTGAATCGGCAGACGTTGATGGGAAACTTCGGGCCCATCCTTGCGACATTACTGAAAAGATTTAACTCAATGACTATCTTAGTAACCGGCGGTGCAGGCTTTATCGGTGCAAACGTGGCATTGGGCCGGGTAGTGAAGCGCTACTCCGAGCGTTCTGTATGAGAATCTTACTGCTTGGCAAAAATGGCCAGGTAGGCTGGGAACTCCAACGTAGCTTGGCGCCTTTGGGGCAGGTCCTGGCGTTGCACTCCAAAAGCCCGGACTACTGCGGTGACTTGAACGATCTGCAAGGGCTGGCGGCTACCGTGCAGCGGTTTGCGCCTGACGTAATCGTCAACGCAGCGGCTTACACCGCCGTCGACAAGGCCGAGAGTGAGCCGGGCCAAGCGCTGCGCGTGAATGTTGAAGCCCCCGCGGTGCTGGCAACAGAAGCCCGAAAGCTGAATGCCTTGCTGGTACATTACTCCACGGACTATGTGTTTGACGGCCAGGGTGATACGCCTTGGCAGGAAAGCGACCCAGCGGGCCCGCTGAGCGTCTATGGCACGACCAAACTGCAAGGTGAGCAGGCGATCCAGGCCTCCGGCTGCACGTACCTGATCTTGCGCACCAGTTGGGTGTATGCGGCGCGCGGTAATAACTTCGCCAAGACCATGCTGCGCCTGGCAGCAGAACGTGACAGCCTGAATGTGATCAACGACCAATTTGGCGCCCCTACCGGGGCGGACCTGCTGGCGGACGTCACCGCCCATGCTATCCGTGCGGTGCGTTTGAACCCTCAATTGCAAGGCATCTACCATCTTGCGGCAGCCGGTGAGACCACTTGGCACCGGTATGCCCGTTTCGTGCTCGACCAGGCGCAGGCGGCAGGTGTGGAGCTCAAAGTCGCTTCGGCATCCGTCGGCGCGATAACCACGGCCGCTTATCCTACGCCTGCCAAGCGTCCTGGCAACTCTCGACTCAATACTCAAAAACTGCAGAATGCCTTCTCCCTTTGCCTGCCTGAATGGCAGGACGGTGTGGCACGGATGCTTAAAGAAATTCTAGAGAAATGACTATGCTAAAACGCAAAGGAATTATTTTGGCCGGCGGTTCGGGCACGCGCCTTCACCCTGCAACCTTGGCTATTTCCAAACAGTTGCTACCGGTTTACGACAAGCCGATGATCTACTACCCGCTGACCACGTTGATGCTGGCGGGTATTCGCGACATTCTGATCATTTCCACGCCACAGGACACCCCGCGATTCGAGCAACTTTTGGGCGATGGCAGCAACTGGGGTTTGAATATTTCCTACGCTGTACAGGCGTCTCCGGATGGCCTGGCGCAGGCGTTCATCATCGGTGAGGACTTCATCGGTAATGATCTGTCTGCACTGGTGCTGGGTGACAACATCTATCACGGTCATGATTTTAATGAGCTGCTCAAGAGCGCAATGTTGCGTCAGGACGGCGCCAGTGTCTTCGCGTATCACGTGACCGATCCGGAGCGTTATGGCGTCGTAGAGTTCGATACTGAGGGCAAAGCGATCAGCCTGGAAGAGAAGCCGCTGCAACCCAAGTCAAACTACGCGGTTACCGGTCTGTATTTCTACGACCAGGACGTGGTTGAAATGGCTAAAAGCATCAAGCCGTCGCCGCGTGGCGAACTCGAGATTACCGACCTCAACCGTCTCTATATGGAGAAGGGCAAGCTGTCGGTTGAGATTATGGGTCGTGGCTACGCATGGCTGGATACAGGCACGCATGACTCACTGCTACAGGCCAGCCACTTCATTGCAACGCTTGAGCATCGTCAGGGGCTTAAAGTTGCCTGCCCTGAAGAAATTGCGTTTCGCCAGAAGTGGATTGACGCCGAACAGTTGGAGAAACTTGCGGTGCCGCTTTCCAAGAATGGCTATGGCCAATATCTCAAGCGATTGCTCAGTGACAAGATTTTTTGATGGCCTGAGTGGAACGCGGCATCCCCAGTTGCTGCCTTAAGGTCGATCCGTGGCACCGCCAAGCTGGCCCGATAACATGTTGGAGATACCGTAAAAATGAGAGCCACTTCCCTCGCCATCCCGGACGTTATTCTGTTTGAACCGAAAGTATTCGGGGACGAGCGCGGGTTTTTCTACGAAAGTTTCAATCAGAAGGTTTTCGAGGAGGCTGTCGGAAAACCTGTCCACTTCGTGCAGGACAACCACTCAAAATCTGCAAAAGGCGTGCTGCGCGGCCTGCATTATCAGATCAAGCAGGCCCAAGGAAAGCTGGTGCGTGTGATACGCGGAGAAGTCTTTGACGTGGCAGTGGACCTGCGTAAAAGCTCGCCCACATTCGGCCAGTGGGCGGGCACTTACCTCAGCGAGAACAACCGAGCCCAGCTTTGGATACCCGAGGGTTTCGCTCACGGCTTCGTAGTGCTGTCTGAAAGTGCTGAGTTTCTGTACAAAACCACCGATTTCTGGGCGCCAGAGCATGAGCGCAGTCTTGCCTGGAATGACGCCGACGTGGCTATCGATTGGCCGATTTCCGAGCCGCCTACGCTGTCGGCCAAAGATACCAATGCCACCCGTTTTGCTGAGGCTGAAACCTTCGCCTAGTTGGCCTTCCTGTCAGGCACTTGAGCGTGCCCACACCCGTCCTGGGCTGGGCACGATCTCCTACAACGCTTTCGCCAATTTTCCGGGTCGCAACACCAACCACAACGCCCCCCCAATCAACACCCCCCCATACAAATGCGCCATCGACAACGGCTCCCCCAGCAACAACGCCCCCCACAACACCCCAAACGGCGGAATCATAAACGTCACCGTCATCGACTTCACCGGCCCAATGGACGACAGCAAGCGGAAGTACAGGATGTAGGCAAACGCCGTACACACCAGCCCCAACCCCAGCAACGAAGACCATACCTGCCAACCACCCCAGCTCGCTGGTGGATGGCTGATGGCGCTGTAGGCAAAGAACGGCAGTAAGAACAGGGTAGCGCCGAGCATGCTGCCCAACGCCGCAAGTCGGCTGTCCAGGCCGCCACGTTGATCGAGCCAGCGTCGCGCAAGGAAACCGGCAAAGCCGTAGCACGTGGTGGCCAGCAGGCAGGCCAGTGCGCCCATCAACAAGTCCATATCAAACGCTACCGGCCCGGCACGGGTCAGGACTCCTACGCCGAACAGGCCCAAACACACACCGGCGATTTTCGAAGGGGTCAGGCGCTCACTGAAGAACAACCCGCCGATCAACACGCCCATCAACGGCGTGGTGGCGTTGAAGATCGCCGAGTAACCCGCCGGCAGCACCTGGGCCGCAACGGAGTACATGGTGGCGGGAATCCCGGAATTGATCACGCCGAGCAGCAGCACGGTCTTGAACTTGCCCTGGAAGTCCCAGTTCACGCACATCATCGTGAGAATTACCAGCAACCCGGCGGCGGCGATCGACACGCGAAAAAACGCGGTCGGCACCGTGCCGATTTCCGGTGCAATGATGCGCATGAACAGGAAGCTCGCGCCCCAAATGGCAGCCAGCCCCAACAGGTACAGGGTGTCGACAGGTCTCACGGAACACTCCTACGTCAATAAGGCGGCGAGTGTTGCCCAGTGGCTTGCGCGACACAATCGCTAATTACAGGACAAACCGCGTGACCATGCCGTTGAGGTCCACCGCCAGGCGCGACAATTCGTGGCTGGCCGCCGAGGTCTGGGTGGCACCGGCGGCAGTCTGGGTCGACAGGTCGCGGATGTTCACCAGGCTGCGGTCGACATCGCGGGCCACCAGCGCCTGTTGCTCGGCGGCGCTGGCGATCACCAGGTTGCGTTCACTGATTTGCGAGATGGCGGCGGTGATTTTTTCCAGGGCGCTGCCGGCGTTGTTGGCCCGCTGCAAGGTCTGGCCGGCGTGCTCGGCGCTGCTGTTGAGCGCTTCGACGGTGCCTTGGGTGCCTTGCTGGATGCCGTTGATCATCTGCTCGATTTCTTCGGTGGAGTCCTGGGTGCGTTGCGCCAGCGAGCGCACCTCGTCGGCCACTACTGCAAACCCGCGCCCGGCCTCGCCGGCGCGGGCGGCTTCGATGGCGGCGTTAAGCGCCAGCAGGTTGGTTTGCCCAGCGATGCCGCGGATCACTTCCAGCACTTTGCTGATGTTCTGGGCTTGCACGGCCAACCCTTCGGCCTTGTTCGAGGCGCCGAGCACTTCGTCCACCAGGTTCTGGATCGAGCTGATGGTTTCGCTGATCTGGTAATGACCGTGCTTGCTGTCTTCGTCGGAGGCCTTGGATGCCTCGGCGCTGGACACCGCATTGGCCGCGACTTCGTCCACCGCCGCGCTCATCTCGTTGACGGCGGTGGCGGCCTGTTCGATCTCATCGTTCTGGGCTTGCAAGCCACGGGTGCTCTGCTCCATCACCGAACTCATCTCTTCGGCGGCGGACGCCAGTTGCTGCGCCGACTCGCTGATGCCATGGAGGGTGGTGCGCAACTGGTCCTGCATGGTGGCCAGGGCCGTCAACAGTTGCGCCGGTTCGTCGCTGCCTTTGACCACGACGGGCTGGCTCAAATCACCACCGGCAATGGTGCGCGCCACGGCCAGGGCCTGGCCCAGCGGGGCGGTGATGCTGCGGGTCAGCAGCCAGGCGAGCAACAAGGTCGCGATCAGCGCACACACAATGATCAGGCCGACCACCCACTGCGCGCTGGTATACATCTGCGCCGCCGCGTCTGCTGCGGTTTCCACGCCTTTTTGGTTGAAGGTAATCATGTCCTCCAGGCTTTTATTCAGGAGCGTGCCCTGCGGGCCGAGGCGCGTGCTGAGCAGGTCGATGGCGTCTTGCTGCTGGTCCTTGTCGACCAGCTCCACCATCTGGCTGACGATACTGTTGTAAGTGTTCACATTGATGTTGAGCTGCTTGAGCATGGCGCGTTCGTCGTCGCCGCTGAGCAGGTCTGCGTGGTGCTCCAGCAGGGTGTTGAGTTCGCTGCGCTGGTTGGCGATCAGGCTTTTGCTGTTGTCGCGGATCCGTGATTCGTCAGTGGTCGCCATGCGCATCGACTCCAGGCGGATGCTGGCGATGCAGGCGGCAGCGTCGTGGATATTCTCGATGCTCGGCATCCACGATTCTTCAATCACCAACGCGCTTTCGCGCAGCTTGGCCATCTGCCCCAGGCCAAACATTCCGACGATCACCAGCATGCTGGCCAACACCCCAAAACTCAGGCTGGCGCGCAGACCGATCGGCATATTCCTCAATGACATCTTAGTGCTCCTTAGGCGATTTGAACCGGTTCCCGGGTCGGTCTTCAGACCTTGTTAGGTTGGGAAGGGCGCGCTATATATCAAAGTGCCATCAAGGTGGTAATCGGGGTTTCCCCTAAGTGGTATCAAGGGTGTTACATACGTTGAGAACTCACAGGTTTGCGCAGTTTCCTGGCAACGAGCGTCAAGCCCCGCAGCTCGAGGCCTGTAGCGGTGGGCGGCGCGACTTTATGGTGTTTTTGCTGACCGTACGGTCGATTGGTGAAAATTGAAAATAAATGTACAAATTGCATGAAGTTGTACAGTTCGGATGTGCAAATCATCCTTCTCCTGCCTCGATTCACTGGCTAAGCTCAGGCATCCAGATACCCGTTCGAGGTTTCCCGCATGTCGCCATCCGCCCCTGCCATTGCCCGCATGATCCTCGATGGCTTCGACGATTACCGTGAGCATTTTCGTCAGATCACCGACGGCGCTCGCGAGCGTTTCGAAAAGGCTCAGTGGCAACAAGGGCAGGCGGCGTCGGCGGCGCGGATTAATTTGTATGAAGAGAAGGTCGCTGAAGTCACGGCGCGTCTGCGTGCCCACTTCGATGAGGCGGCGTTGCTGGCAGTGGACGAGTGGCCATTGGTCAAAAGCGCGTACATCGGCCTGATCGACCTGCGTTTTGACGATGAGCTGTCCGAGACCTGGTACAACTCGATCTTTTGCGGGCTGTTCAGCCATGACCTGATCAGCGACGGCTGCATGTTCATCCACACCACGCGGCCCAGCCTGCGCCGGGCACGTGCGGCGCAAACCCGTACCTATAAGCCTGCGGGTGACCTGGCGGCGACGCTGGCGCAGATCTTCGCCGATTACCGCTTCAGCGAAGCCTACGCCGACCTCGACGGCGACCTGCGCCGCCTCCAGGCGCAGTTGCGCGAAAACCTGCCGGATTGGGTGTGCAAAGACCCGCAGCTGAGCATCGAGCTGTTTTCGTCAGTGCTTTACCGGAATAAAGGCGCCTACCTTGTTGGTCGTATTTTTACCCGTGACGAGCAATGGCCCCTGGTGATTCCGTTGTTGCACCGCGAAGGGCGCGGCATCCAGATCGATGCGCTGATCACCGACGAAGCCGATGTGTCGATCATCTTCTCCTTCACGCGCTCCTACTTCATGGTCGATGTGCCGGTGCCGGCCGAGTTTATCGGCTTTCTCAAGCGCATCCTGCCTGGCAAGCATATTGCCGAGCTGTACACCTCGATCGGTTTCTACAAGCACGGCAAGTCGGAGTTCTACCGCGCGTTGATCAACCATCTGGCGACCACCGATGATCAATTCATCATGGCGCCCGGCGTGCGCGGCATGGTTATGAGTGTGTTTACGCTGCCGGGTTTTAACACCGTGTTCAAGATCATCAAGGACCGTTTTTCGCCGTCGAAGAACGTCAACCGCGCCACGGTGATCGAGAAGTACCGACTGGTCAAAAGTGTTGACCGTGTGGGGCGCATGGCCGACACCCAGGAGTTCGCCGATTTCCGCTTTCCCTTGAGCAAATTCGAGCCCGAATGCCTGGCCGAACTGCTGGAAGTCGCCGCCGGCACGGTGCAAGTGGAGGGCGATACGGTACTGATTCGCCACTGCTGGACCGAGCGGCGCATGACCCCGCTCAACCTCTACCTGGACAACGCCAACCCCGCCCAGGTGCGCGAAGCCCTGGAAGACTATGGCCTGGCAATCAAGCAACTGGCGGCGGCGAACATCTTCCCCGGCGACATGCTGCTGAAGAACTTCGGCGTCACCCGCCACGGTCGTGTGGTGTTCTATGACTATGACGAGATCTGCTTTCTCACCGAAGCCAACTTCCGCCACATCCCCGCACCGCGCACACCTGAAGATGAAATGGCCTCGGAGCCCTGGTACTCCATCGGCCCGCTGGACGTGTTCCCGGAAGAGTTCCCGCCGTTCCTGTTCGCCGACGCCGGCCAGCGCAAGCTGTTCGACGAGTTGCATGGCGAGTTGTACAACGCCGACTACTGGAAAGGCCTGCAGGAAGCGATTCGCGCCGGCAAGGTGATTGATGTGTTTCCGTATCGGCGCAAAGACCCGCTGTAAACGCATATACCGTTTGGGAGGAGGCTTGCTCCAATTTAACAACGTCTGTGCAAAGTGGGCTGTTGTGGCGAGCAGGCTTGCCACAGAGGAGCGTGGGTTAAGACAGTTGCTCCCACATTTGATCCGGTTTACTTAGCCGTCTGCCAGATCAGCTGCTTTTCTGCCACACTTGCCGGCCGTGCATAAATAGACGACCTGCAAAGTACCTGATGACTGACCAAGCGCCCGCTATCGACCAACTGCTCAAAAACCTCGACCACGCCATGCTCGCCGACCGCCACCGCTTGCGGCGCCAGTTGCTTGAGCTGCGCAAGAAGCCCGACGAGGAGAAGCTGGCGCAGTGGGTCACGCGTATGCAGGCGTCCTGCGCCCAAGTCACCGCGCGGCGTGCCAGCCTGCCGGTGATTCGCTATGACGACAGCCTGCCGATCGCGGCCAAGCGTGACGAGATCAAAGAGGCGCTAAACAAGCATCAGGTGCTGATCATTGCCGGCGAAACCGGCTCGGGTAAAACCACCCAGTTGCCGAAGATCTGCCTGGAGATTGGGCGCGGCCAGTACGGCCTGATCGGCCACACCCAGCCGCGCCGGATTGCTGCGCGCAGCGTCGCCAGCCGGGTTGCCGAAGAGCTTGCTACGCCATTGGGCGCGCTGGTCGGCTATCAGGTGCGTTTCGAAGACCAGAGCGATTCCAACACGCTGATCAAGCTGATGACCGACGGCATTTTGCTGGCGGAAACCCAGAACGACCGTTATCTGGAACGCTACGACACCATCATCGTCGACGAAGCCCACGAACGCAGCCTGAACATCGACTTCCTGCTCGGTTACCTGAAAACCCTGTTGCCGCGCCGCCCGGACCTTAAAGTCATCATCACCTCGGCGACCATCGACCTGGAGCGCTTTTCCAAGCACTTCGACGATGCGCCGATTGTCGAGGTCTCGGGCCGCACCTTCCCGGTCGACACCTGGTATCGCCCGTTGACGCTTGAGCAGGACGAGGAGGGCAACCGCGTCGAGGATGACTTGACCGTCGACCAGGCGATTCTCGCCACCCTCGACGAAATTGCCGCCTATGAGCGCAGTGAGCGCCGCAGCCCCGGCGATGTGCTGGTGTTTTTGCCCGGCGAACGCGAGATTCGCGACGCCGCCGACATGCTGCGCAAGGCCCAGCTCAAACACACTGAAATTCTGCCGCTGTACGCGCGCCTGTCGCCGGCCGAACAGCAGCGGATTTTCCAGTCCCACCCAGGCCGCCGCGTGGTGTTGGCGACCAACGTTGCGGAAACCTCGCTGACCGTGCCGGGCATCCGTTATGTGATCGACAGCGGCACCGCGCGCATCAGCCGCTACAGCTACCGCGCCAAGGTGCAGCGCCTGCCGATCGAGGCGATTTCCCAGGCCAGTGCCAACCAGCGTAAAGGCCGCTGCGGCCGGGTTGAGCCGGGCATTTGCATTCGCTTGTACAGCGAAGAAGATTTTATCGGCCGTCCGGAATTTACCGACCCGGAGATCCTGCGCACCAACCTCGCCGCGGTGATCCTGCAGATGCTGCACCTGCGCCTTGGCGAAATCACCGACTTCCCGTTTATCGAACCGCCGGATGGCAAGGCGATCAGCGACGGTTTCAACCTGCTGCAAGAACTCTCGGCAGTCGACCGCAACAGCCAGCTCACGCCGCTGGGCCGCCAACTGGCGCGCTTGCCGGTGGACCCGCGCATGGGCCGCATGCTGCTCGAAGCGGCCAAGCTCGGCAGTTTGCAGGAAGTGTTGATTGTGGCCAGTGCCATGTCGATCCAGGACCCTCGCGAGCGTCCGCCGGAGCGCCAGCAAGCCGCCGACCAGGCCCACGCACAGTGGAAAGATGCAGACTCGGACTTCGCCGGGCTGGTTAATCTGTGGCGCGGCTTTGAAGAACAGCGCCAGGCGTTGACCGCCAGCCCGTTGCGTAACTGGTGCCGCAAGAACTTCCTGAATTACCTGCGCCTGCGCGAGTGGCGTGACTCCCATCGCCAGTTGAGCCTGATCTGCCGCGATATGCAACTGACCCTCAACAAGGAACCGGCCGACTTTGCGAAACTGCACAAGGCGGTGCTGTCCGGCCTGCTCAGCCAGATCGGCCAGAAAACCGAAGACGGCGATTACCTCGGCGCACGGCAGCGGCGCTTCTGGATTCACCCGTCCTCGGGCATCGGCAAAAAACGTCCGCAATGGCTGATGACCGCCGAACTGGTGGAAACCACCAAGCTGTATGCGCGCATGGTCGCCAAGATCGACGCCGACTGGATCGAGCCGCTGGCCGGGCACCTGATCAAGAAAAACCACTTCGAACCGCACTGGGAAAAGAAGCGCGGTCAAGTGGTGGCGTTTGAGCAGATCACCCTGTTCGGGCTGATTGTGGTCGGGCGCCGGCCGGTACATTACGGGCCGATTGACCCGGTGGTGTCCCGCGAGTTGTTTATTCGTGAAGGGTTGGTACGCGGCGAGATTCAATCCCGCGCCAAGTGCCTCACGGCCAACCAGCAACTGCTGGAACAGCTCGATGAACTGGAGGCCAAGGCCCGTCGTCGCGACATTCTGGCGGATGAAGAAACCCTGTACGCCTTTTATGACGCGCGCTTGCCGGCAGAGATCCACCAGACCGCCACGTTCGACAGTTGGTACAAGGTCAACAGCCAGAAAGACCCGCAACTGCTGATCATGCGTGAAGAGGACGTGCTGGCCCGCGAGGCCAGTGAAGTCACGGCCGCGCATTACCCCGACACCCTGCACCTGGGCGACCTGGAACTGGCCCTGAGTTACCACTTTGAACCCAACCACCCCCGCGACGGCGTAACCCTGCGCGTACCGGCGCCGCTGTTGCCGGCGTTGCCGCCTGAGCGCCTGGAGTGGCTGGTACCGGGTGTGATCGAAGCCAAGTGCATTGCGCTGGTGCGCAACTTGCCCAAGGCGCTGCGCAAGAACTTTGTGCCGGTGCCGGATTTCGTCAAGGCCGCCCTGCAACGTATCGAATTTGGCCAGGGCTCGTTGCCCCAGGCGCTGGGCCGCGAATTGCTGCGCATGACCGGCGCGCGGGTCAGCGATGAAGCCTGGGCCGAGGCGGCGCAGCAGGTGGAAAGCCACCTGAAGATGAACCTGGAGGTGGTTGACGGCCAGGGCAAGTTCCTGGGCGAAGGCCGCGACCTGGCCGAGCTGACCGCACGTTTCGCCGAGGCCAGCCAGGCCGCATTGGCTGTACCGCAAACCGCGAAAAGCCAACAGCCGGTGGAAGCCAAGGTGTTTGCCGCCGTGGCGGAAAAGACCCAGCAAAAGATTGCTGGCCTGTCGATGACGGTGTATCCGGCACTGGTCGAAGAAAACGGCACGGTCAAGGAAGGGCGTTTCTCCACTGCCGCCGAAGCCGAGTTTCAGCACCGCCGCGCCTTGCAGCGCCTGCTCATGCAGCAACTGGCGGAACCGGCAAAATTCCTGCGCGGCAAATTGCCTGGGTTGACTGAGCTGGGCCTGATGTACCGCGAGCTGGGGCGCATTGATGCGCTGGTGGAAGATATTCTGTTGGCCAGCCTCGACACCTGCGTGCTCGAAGGCGAAGCCAGCCTGCCGCGTGACGGTGCGGGTCTGGCTGCGTTGGCCGAACGCAAGCGCGGCAGTTGGACCGAACACGCCGAACGCCTGGCGCGCTTGACCCTGGACGTGCTGAAACTCTGGCATGGCTTGCAGAAACGCTTCAAAGGCAAGATCGACCTGGCCCAGGCGGTGGCGTTGAACGACATCAAACAGCAACTCAGCAACCTGGTATATCCCGGTTTTGTGCGCGAAACCCCGGCGCAGTGGTTCAAGGAATTGCCGCGCTTTCTCAAGGCCATCGAGTTGCGCCTGGAGAAGTTGCCAAGCCAGGTGCAAAAAGATCGGGTCTGGAGCTCGGAGTTGGGCGGCCTGTGGGCGCAGTACCAGAACCGTTTGAACAAACATGCCCAGGAAGGCAAGCGCGACCCGCAGTTGGAACTTTACCGCTGGTGGTTGGAGGAATACAGGGTGTCGCTGTTTGCCCAGCAGTTGGGCACCAAGGTGCCGATTTCCGATAAGCGTTTGAGCAAACAGTGGAGCCTGGTCGAGGCCTGAATTCTTCCTCGATCCTCCAGTCAACGCCCAACCCCTGTGGGAGCTGGCTTGCCTGCGATGGCATCACCGCCGTTTGGCTGATACACCGCAGTGTCTGCATCGCAGGCAAGCCAGCTCCCACTGTGGATTGCGGGGGTTAATCCCGGGGATGGCGCCAAATGCGCGAGGTTGTGGCAAACTTCGCAGTCATAAAGACCGGTAACGCCGCGAAACACTGTGGTGCGATGGGATAAAGCGTTGCCAGTTTGATGCCCGCTGGAGGGCATCGAACGAATTAAAGTTTGGTACGACGGTACCAATATCTTCTCTGCCTGACAGATTTAGAGGAACGACCGTGCATAACGTCGTCATCAGCGGCACTGGCCTGTACACCCCGGCCAACAGCATCTCCAACGAAGAGCTGGTGCAGTCTTTCAATGCTTACGTGCAACAGTTCAATTCAGACAACGCTGCCGCCATCGAGCGCGGTGACGTGCAGGCATTGACCGAGTCCAGCGCCGCCTTTATCGAGAAAGCGTCGGGCATCAAGAGCCGCTTTGTGATGGACAAGAACGGCATCCTTGACCCACAGCGCATGGCCCCGCGCCTGCCCGAGCGCAGCAACGACGAGTGGTCGGTACTCTGCCAGATGGCCGTCGGCGCCGCCGAACAAGCCCTGCAGCGCGCCGGCAAGACCGCCGCCGACATCGATGGCGTGATCGTCGCCTGCTCCAACCTGCAGCGCGCCTACCCGGCCATCGCCATTGAAGTCCAGGAAGCCCTGGGCATCCAGGGTTTCGGCTTCGACATGAACGTGGCGTGTTCCTCGGCCACCTTCGGCATCCAGAACGCGGCCAACAGCATCCAACTGGGCCAGGCCCGGGCGATCCTGATGGTCAACCCGGAAGTCTGCACCGGCCACTTGAATTTCCGCGACCGCGACAGCCATTTCATCTTCGGTGATGCGGCCACGGCGGTGATCCTCGAGCGTGCTGATCTGGCGACCTCCGAGCACCAGTTCGACGTGGTCAGCACCAAGCTGCTGACCAAGTTTTCCAATAACATCCGTAACAACTTCGGTTTCCTCAACCGTACCGCCGAAGAAGGCATCGGCGCGCCGGACAAGCTGTTCGTGCAGGAAGGCCGCAAAGTCTTCCGTGATGTCTGCCCGATGGTTGCCGAGTTGATCGGTGTACACCTGCAAGAAAACCAACTGAGCGTGACCGACGTGAAGCGCTTCTGGCTGCACCAGGCCAACCTGAGCATGAACCACCTGATTGTGAAGAAGCTGCTGGGCCGCGAAGCCTCGGTGGAAGAAGCGCCGGTGATCCTTGATACATACGCCAATACCAGCTCGGCGGGCTCGGTGATCGCGTTTCACACCTATCAGGACGATCTGCCCAAGGGCTCGGTTGCAGTGCTCAGCTCGTTCGGTGCGGGTTACTCGATCGGCAGCGTGATCCTGCGCAAGCGCTAATCTTGTGGGAGCTGGCTTGCCTGCGATGGCATCACTGTGGTGTGACTGATCCACCGAGGTGCCTGCATCGCAGGCAAGCCAGCTCCCACATTGATCCTATTTCCAAGGCAAGATCGAGGTTTGAATGGCAGCAGCGGACGACGCGCACCTGCTTGAACGGCTGCTCAAGGGCGAGCAGCGGGCCTACAAGGAACTGGTCACCACCTACCAGAGTGCAATGCGCGCGGTAGCCTATGCCATTGTCGGCCAGCGCCACGCCGATGAAGTGGTGCAAGACGCCTGGTTGTCAGTGGTGCGTAACCTGGCCAAGTTCGAAGGGCGCTCCAGCCTCAAAACCTGGCTGCTGACCATCACCGCCAATTCTGCCAAGGGCCGCTACAAACAGAATCGCCGGGAAGTATTGCTCGACGATTTGCCTTCGCCCCACGGCACCATTGGCGATGACCGCTTCGTCCCCGACGACGGCCACTGGGCCGTTGCGCCTTACGCCTGGCACCAGGACACCCCGGAAGCCTTGCTGACCGAGGATGAACTGCGCAAATGCCTGGAGCATACAATCCTGAGCTTGTCGGAGCTGCAAAGCAGCGTATTGGTGTTGCGTGAACGTCAGGGCCTGGAGTTGGAGGAGATTTGTAATCTTCTGACCCTCTCGCTCTCCAATGTCCGTGTGCTGTTGCATCGAGCACGGCTTAAAGTCTTCGCCACGGTGGAGCATTTTGAGGAAACGGGCGAATGTTGACCTGTAAGGAACAAGTGGCGCGGTCCAGTGACTACCTCGATGGGCAATTGACCTTTCGAGAGCGTTTGCTGGTGCGTCATCACTTGATGTTCTGCCCCAACTGCCGGCGATTTATTCGTCAGATGCGCCTGATGCAGGCGACTTTGAAGATCATGCCGGAGGAGCCGGTAAAGGACGCTGATGCACTGGCTGATCGGCTGGTGGCCGAAAGGCTCAAAGATCAGTAACGGTGGGAAAGAGGCAGGCTCGCGTGGGTGAGTCGAACGGATGATGGGGATCGACCCACCCACGCAAGGCTGTTGAAACCCCCTCGGGCCGTCCTGGCCCAAGGGTTATTGCATGCACATTTAGAACTTGGCTTCAGCATCCAACTGCAAGGTGTTGGTGTTGGCATCACGCTGCGTGCGGCTGGCGTAGTCAGCCTTGGTCAGGAAGTACGTGGCGCCGAGGGCGAAGTTCTTGTCGATGTCGTAGCTGACTTTGAGCTTGTGACCGCGCGAACCGGTGGTGCCGTTGGCGAAGTCCGAATCGGTGAAGGCGCCAACCACTGCATCACGTTGCGTATCGCGGTAGTTGTAGTCCAGGTTGAAACCGAACACCTTGGATTTGGCACCGATCAACCAGGCGGTGTCCTGGTCGGTCACCGCATCGTTGTTTTTCACGTACTGGCCGTAGAACGCCAAAGGCACGGCCAGGCCGCCGATGTCGGCTTGGGCAAAGCCTTCATACAGGCGGAATTCGTTGTTGGCCGAGTTGCCGTTGACCGCCAACGCGCATGGCGTGGTGGTGGTTGTGCAGCGGCTGTCCTTGTCGTTCTGGTAGGCGTAGACGCTGCCGCCCAGGGTCATTTTCAGGTTGTCGGTGAGCGAGAAGCGCGTGCCCAACTGGCCGGAGGTCAGGCGCAGGTCGTGGCGAAATTGCACGCCGTCGCCGTCTACGTTGTCCTTGAGGTTGTAGTTACCCAGGCTGCCGAACAGCTCGGCGCTGCCGCCCAATGGGTACTTGTAGGTGACGGCCAGGCCTTCAGGGTTGATGTCGCTATCCCAGATCACGTCGCCCATGTTTACCCACGGCTGCAGCATCTTGCCGCCGATCACGTGCAGGTTCTTGATCTGGTCCGGGTGGTAGTCGATGTAGCCCAGGTCCAGCCAGATCGACTTCTTGTCGAAGTAGTTGTCCTGGTCCTGGTTGGTGGAGCGCGCGTCGTCGCTGCTGCCGGTGGCCACGCGGATGCCGGTGTCAACCTGGGAGTTGATTTCGGTGTAGGCACCCAGGCGGGCACGGATGCGCTGACGGTCTTTGTCGCGGCCGCCGTTGTTGGATTCGCCCTGGATCTTCACGGTTTCCTGACGGAAGCGCACATCACCCTTGAGCTGAGTGCGTGCGGCCCAGGCCAGCTTCTGATCGAAGACGCTGAGGTCGTTGGTTTTTTTCGCGGTGGCCGCGATCTGCTCGTTGGTCTCTTGTTGAGCTTGCTGTGCGATCTGCTTTTCTTTCTGGTCCTTGGCTAATTCCGTTTGCAGTTCGGTGTACTGCGCAGCGGTGATCTGGCCGTTGGCCTTGAGCATGTCGAGCAATTTAGCGTCGACTGCAGCGCTGGCCGGAACGCTCAGGGCCAGCAACAGGCCGCCACACAGGGCCGCCGCAGTTTTAGTGGAAGCAAGACGCATATCAATCTCCGAAAGTGAGGAGGGATGGCAAACCATCCAGGACACAACCGACCGATGACGGACGGAAAATAGCCGCCTGGTAGAACCAGGCGCTCTAAAAACAGGCGTCAGTATCGCGATCGTTTATGACGGAGTAGTGGCTAAGTGATTTCACCTAGATGACAAATTATTTAATCTGGAACTAATTGTTTCTAGGTTTGTCGCGCTCGTTTCGAGGTGTGCCTGGCGCCGCGATAGGCGATACTCGCCAGGCTTTCACGCCAAGAAACAGTGAGGATGCCGATGCCGCTGCAACGCCTGGACAAGCTGTCTGCAATCGCCCCGCAAGTCTGGGATGCCCTGGTGCCGCAGGCCCAACCCTTTGTGCGGCACGCCTTTCTGAGTGCCCTGGAAGACAGCGCCAGCCTGGGCCCGCAGTCCGGTTGGCAGCCCGAGCATTTGCTGCATTGGGAAGGCGAGCGGCTGGTGGCGGCCCTGCCCAGCTACCGCAAGTGGCACTCCTACGGCGAGTACGTGTTTGATCATGGCTGGGCGGATGCGTGCGCGCGCGCGGGCATCGAGTACTACCCCAAGTTGCTGACGGCGGTGCCGTTCAGTCCGGTGAGTGGCCCACGTTTGTTGGCCAGGAATGCCGAGGACGGGGTTGAACTGCTGGGTAGCTTGCCCGGGTATCTGGAAATCGAAGGGCTCTCCAGTGCCCATATCAACTTCACCGACCCGTTGGCCGATGCCGCATTAGCTGGGCAGACGGGTTGGTTGCAGCGCCTGGGCTGCCAGTTCCATTGGCAAAACCGCGGCTATCGCGACTTCCAGGACTTCCTCGATGCCTTGAGTTCACGCAAGCGCAAACAAATGCGCAAAGAGCGCGAGCAAGTGGCGGGGCAGGGCATCGATTTTGAATGGTTGCAAGGCCACGAGTTAAGCGAGGCGCAGTGGGATTTTGTCTACGCCTGTTACGCCAACACCTACGCGGTGCGTCGCCAGTCACCCTACCTGACCCGCGCCTTTTTCAGCCTGCTGGCCGAACGCATGCCCGAGGCGATCCGCGTGGTGCTGGCCAAACAAGGCGCACGCCCGGTGGCCATGGCCTTCAGCCTGATCGGTGGCGACAGTTTCTATGGCCGCTACTGGGGCTGCCTGGCGGAGTTCGACCGCCTGCACTTCGAAACTTGCTTCTACCAAGGTATGGACTACGCCATCGCCCACGGCCTGCAACGTTTTGACGCTGGCGCCCAGGGCGAACACAAGTTGATTCGCGGCTTTGAACCGGTGATCACACGGTCATGGCACTACCTGCGCCATCCGGGTTTGAAGAATGCCGTGGAAGACTTTCTGGAGCGCGAGCGGGTTGGGATTCTGGCGTATGCCGAAGAGGCAAGGGCAGCCCTGCCTTATCGGCAGGGCTGAACCCGTTTGCCTCAGGCTGGCTGCTCCTTGCCCAGCCATCGATAGGTCACGCCGCCGATTACAGCACCGAGGATCGGCGCCAGCCAGAACATCCACAACTGCTGGATCGCCCATCCGCCGACGATCAGTGCCGGGCCGGTACTGCGGGCCGGGTTGACCGAAGTGTTGGTCACGGGAATGGAGATCAAGTGGATCAAGGTCAAGGCCAGGCCGATGGCGATGGGTGCAAGACCCGGCGGAGCACGACGGTCGGTGGCGCCGAGGATGATCAGCACGAACATCGCCGTCATCACCAGCTCACAGACAAACCCCGCAGCCATCGAGTAGCCACCCGGCGAATGCTCGCCGTAGCCGTTGGAGGCCAGGCCCGACGCCAGTTCGAACCCCGGCTTGCCACTGGCAATGAAGTACAACAGCGCAGCGGCGACAGTGGCGCCGATTACCTGCGCGACGATGTAAGCCGGTAACTCCCTGGCCGGAAACCGCCCGCCCACGACCAGCCCCACTGACACTGCCGGGTTGAGGTGGCACCCGCTGATATGCCCGATGGCAAACGCCATGGTCAGCACCGTCAGCCCGAAGGCCAGGGCCACACCGAGGAACCCGATCCCGACGGCGGGAAACGCTGCGGCCAACACCGCACTCCCGCAACCGCCCAACACCAGCCAAAACGTACCTAACCCCTCTGTGATTGAACGTTTGAACAAAGACATGCGACACGTCCTTGATAGATAGCTCTACCGAATCAGCAAATCAGTGATGCTCCCTGCAGATTTACTTCAGCGCCCCTCTAGGCACTGCACTGATTACAGCACGCTTTTGATACAAATCCAGGCCATAAAAAAAGCGCCAGGGGCCCGTGGATTAGGGGCTTGGCGCTGATTAAAGGTGGGAGCTGGCTTGCCTGCGATTGCGGTGTGCCAGATAACCAATTCGGTACTGACAGTGCGCTATCGCAGGCAAGCCAGCTCCCACACTGTTTTGCGGTGTGTTTTTAATCGATGCCGACGAACCCACCCGTTTGGTGCTGCCACAACCTGGCATACAAGCCGCCATGGGCCAGCAGTTCGGCATGGCTGCCGGTCTCGGCAATCTGGCCTTTCTCCAGCACTACCAGCCGGTCCATGCGCGCAATGGTCGACAACCGGTGCGCAATCGCAATCACCGTCTTGCCTTGCATTAAGGTCTCCAGGCTTTCCTGAATCGCCGCTTCCACTTCCGAATCGAGTGCCGAGGTGGCCTCGTCCATGATCAGAAGCGGCGCGTCCTTGAGCAGCACCCGCGCAATGGCAATGCGCTGACGTTGCCCGCCCGAGAGTTTCACCCCGCGCTCGCCCACGTGCGCATCCAGCCCTGTGCGCCCTTCGGCATCCGACAGCAGCGGGATGAATTCATCGGCGCGGGCTTTGTGGATGGCGGCGTTGAGTTCCTCATCGGTGGCATCCGGCTTGCCGTACAGCAAGTTGTCACGGATCGAGCGGTGCAGCAGCGAGGTGTCCTGGGTGATCATGCCGATCTGTGCACGCAAGGACTCCTGGGCGACTTCGGCGATGTTCTGGCCGTCGATCAGGATGCGCCCGCCTTGCAGGTCGTACAGGCGCAGCAGCAAGTTGACCAGGGTTGATTTGCCCGCACCAGAGGGGCCGATCAGGCCGATTTTCTCACCGGCCTTGATCTGAAGGTTCAGGCCGCCAATGATCCCGCTCTTTTTGCCATAGTGGAAATCCACCTGCTCGAAACGCACTTCGCCGTGCGGCACGTTCAGGCGCGGGGCATTGTCGCGGTCGGTCACTGCCAGCGGTGCAGCGATGGTTTTCAGGCCGTCCTGCACCATGCCGATGTTTTCGAAGATGCCGTTGACCACCCACATGATCCAGCCGGACATGTTGACGATACGGATCACCAGGCCTGTGGCGAGGGCGATGGCGCCCACCGAAATCAGTGACTGCGTCCACAGCCACAACGCCAGGCCGGTGGTGGTGACGATCAGCACGCCGTTCAAGGTGCAGATCACCACGTCCATGCTGGTGAGCACGCGCGCGGCCAACTGGGTTTTTTCGGTCTGCTCGATGATCGCTTCCTTGGCGTATTCCTGCTCATTTTGCGTATGGGCGAACAGCTTCAAGGTGGTGATGTTGGTGTAGCCGTCGACAATGCGGCCCATCAATTTGGAGCGCGCCTCGGAGGAAATCACCGAGCGTTCTTTCACGCGAGGCACGAAGTAACGCAACGCCAGGCTGTAAAGAATGATCCAGGTGATCAGCGGGATCATCAGGCGCCAGTCCGCCTCGGCAAACAGCACCAGGGCGCTGATGGCGTAGATCGACACATGCCAGATGGCTTCCGCGGTCGCCACTGCCGAATCGCGCAAGGAGTTGCCGGTTTGCATGATGCGCTGGGCAATGCGCCCGGCGAAATCGTTCTGGAAGAAGTTCAAGCTCTGCTTGAGTACGTAGCTATGGTTCTGCCAGCGGATCAGGCTGGTCATGCCGGGGTTGATGGTCTGGTGCACCAGTAAGTCATGCAGGCCATTGAAGATCGGGCGCAGCAGCAGGGCAACCACGGCCATCCAGATCAGCTCGGCGCTGTGAATCTGGAAGAAGTTGGCGGGCGGCGTGCCTTGGGCCAAATCGATAATGCGGCTCAGGTAGCTGAACAATGCCACTTCGATCAACGCGCCGATCAGGCCGACCACCAGCAAGGCGGCAAAACTTGGCCACACCTGGCGCAGGTAGTAGAGGTAGAAGGGCAGGACTTTATCAGGAGGGGCGGCGCTGGGAGCGTCGCGGAAAATGTCGATCAGTTGTTCAAAGCGACGATAGAGCATTCAGTCTGACGCCCGCGTTGCGGGCTCTCCTTTCAAATGCGCACGCGGCGTTGTGGGCCGCGTGCGGAGCTTGCTGCGGACCTCAGTCGATGCGCTTGGCCGACTTGATCACAACAGGATCGATTGGCACGTTCTGCATGCCTTGCTTGGTAGTGGTTTGCGAGTTGACGATGACGTCGACAACGTCCATGCCCTTAACCACTTTGGCGAACACGGCATAGCCCGCATCACGGCCTGGGTCGAGGAAGGCATTGTCAGCCACGTTGATGAAGAATTGGCTGGTGGCCGAATTTGGATCGTTGGTACGTGCCATCGACAAGGTGCCGCGAACGTTATGCAGGCCGTTGCTGGCTTCGTTCTTGATCGGTGCTTCGGTCGGCTTCTGCGACATCTGCGCGGTGAAACCGCCGCCCTGGACCATGAAACCCGGGATCACGCGGTGGAAAATGGTGTTGGTGTAGAAGCCTTTGTCGACATAGGCCAGGAAGTTCTTGGTACTGATCGGCGCCTTGACCGGGTCCAGTTCGATTTCAATGTCGCCATTGGTGGTGGTGATCAGGACGTGAGGGGCCTTGGCAGGCTCAGCAGCCATCAGGTTGGCTGCGAACAATACGGAGCCGGCAAAGAAGGCGATTTTTTTCAGCATGGGTCAGTGATCCTGGGTAGTGGTTTCGACTGTCTTTAGAAAATCGAGCAAGGTAGCGTTAAAGACTTCGGGTTGATCCAAGGGCGTGGCATGGCGGGAATCTTCGATTACCACCAGCCGCGCATCGGGCAGCAGTTTTACATAGTTTTCTTTCTGCGCCACGGGGGTGTAGTCGTGGTCGGCGCTGATGACCAGGGTAGGACAGGTAATTCTGGAAAGTTGTTCCTGCACGCCCCAGCCGACAATCGCATCGAAGCTGGCGAGATAAGCACGTTTGTCGTTTTTTGCCCAGCGTTCGGCCATTTTGCGCCGCAGGTCGGCTTGCTCGGGTTTGGGGAACAGCCGATCGCCCAGCGCTTTGCCGATGGTGGCAAGGCTGAGCACGCGCGCCAGGCTCCAGCGCTTGGCCCATTGCCAGTAATCATCGGCGCTGCGCACCTTGACCTCGGGCGCGCTGTTGACGATGCACAGGCTCTTGACCTGAGCGGGGTCGTCCACGGCCAGCTGGAATGCGATCATGCCGCCCATGGATAAACCCACCACATGGGCGGGCGGCAGGTTCAGGTGTTCGATCAACGCCACCAGATCGAAGGTAAAACCCTGGATGCTGTAGCGTTCGCGGGGTTTGTCGGAGCGACCGTGACCGCGTATATCCACCACGATCAGGCGGTAATGCCGGGCCAGGACCGGAATCTGCAGTTCCCAATCCTGGCTGCTGGAGCCCAGGCCGTGGATCAGGATCAGCGGAGCGCCGTGACCGTATTCCTCGTAATGCAGGCTGCAGCCTTCGTGGTCGAACCAGGCCATGGGTGAACTCCGTTTCAGGCTTGCTGGGGGGCGGCGAAAGGTGCGTCCAGGGGAGCGGTGTCGAAGGTGCGCAACAAATCGATAAGAATCTGCGTGGCCGGCCCCAGGGGTTTGTCTTTGTTCGAGTACAGGTAGAACGTCGGGTTGCGGCTGCCGCCCTTTTCCAATGGCAGCTGCTTGAGCAGGCCATCCTTGAGTTCGCGTTCGATCAGGTGTCGGGGCAACCAGGCGAAGCCCAGGCCGCTGCTGACGAAGGTGGCGGCGGTGGGCAAGCTGCCGACGGTCCAGCGCTGTTCGGCGCCGAGCCAGCCGACGTCGCGCGGCTGCTGGCGGCCAGAGTCACGGATCACCACTTGCATCTGGCTTTCCAGGTCCTGGAAGCTCAACTCGCGGTTCAGGCGATGCAGTGAGTGGTCGGGGTGGGCCACAGCGATAAATTCCACGTCGCTCATTTCGGTGCCCAGGTAGCCTGGAATGATGAAGCCGCTGATGGCCAGGTCCGCCATGCCATCCATCAACAGCTCTTCAACGCCCGACAGCACTTCTTCACGCAGGCGCACGCGGCAGCCACGGCTTTGCGGCATAAAGGCGGTGAGCGCGCGCACCAGGCGTGCATTCGGGTAGGCGGCGTCCACCACCAGGCGTACTTCGGCTTCCCAGCCCTGTTCCATATGATGGGCGAGGTCTTCCAGTTGGCTGGCGTTTTTGACCAGTTGCCGCGAGCGGCGCAACAGCACTTCACCGGCCTCGGTGAGCACGGCCTTGCGTCCGTCGATGCGCAGCAATGGCACGCCGAGCTGGTCTTGCATGCGGGCCACGGTGTAGCTCACCGAGGACTGCGAACGGTGCAGTGCTTCAGCCGCCTGGGCGAAGCCGCCGTGGTCGACCACGGCCTGCAGCGTGCGCCATTGATCGAGGGTAACGCGGGGCGCTTTCAAGATGAGCTCCTCTTGTCCTAAGCTGGCGGTCCTTATTGGAGACTGCCGAATGAGAAAATTCTGTTGTGTGTTGCTGGCGCTGCTGCCGATGAGCGCGTTTGCCTATTCCACCGACGTTACTAAAAAGATCGAGGGCGTGAGCATTGACTACACGGCGTCCGACGTCGACAACGACATCAGTTCGATACAGCTGAATAATTACGGCACCAATGACGCGGTGTGCTCGGTAACCTTCACCAACGGCCCGGAATCGCCGCGTCGCCGAACGGTCACGGTGCCGGCAGGTAAAAGCACCAACACCACGGTCAAATTCACCCGCTCGATTATCAAGATGCGTATCGCACTGACCTGCACCCCAAAATAAACCGGCAGCGGAGCATGCCCACAGCAATACTCCGCTTATAAACAAATTTATAGATGGGTTATAGCAGTTTTTTACGCTTTTTTATCGAATTGGCTCTGTTTAATCTTCACTCCATCGTCTTACAGCATTTACAGATGGAGCCTACCCAGCCATGTCCAATGTTCTGATCATCGAAAGCAGCGCCCGCCAGCAGGATTCGATCTCCCGCCAGCTGACTCAACAGTTCATCAGCCAATGGCAGGCCGCCCACCCGGCGGATCAGATCACTGTGCGTGATGTGGCCCTCAACCCGGTTCCGCACCTGGACGCCAACCTGCTCGGCGGCTGGATGAAACCCGCCGACCAGCGCAGCCGCGTCGAGCAGGCGTCCCTGGACCGCTCCAACGAACTGACCGACGAATTGCTCGCCGCCGATGTGCTGGTGATGGCCGCGCCGATGTACAACTTCGCCATTCCCAGCACCCTCAAAGCCTGGCTGGACCACGTGTTGCGTGCCGGTGTGACCTTCAAGTACACCGCCACCGGCCCGCAGGGTTTGCTGACCGGCAAGCGCGCTATTGTGCTGACCGCACGCGGTGGCATCCACACCGGCGCCAGCTCCGACCATCAGGAGCCGTACCTGCGCCAGGTCATGGCCTTTATCGGGATTCATGACGTCACCTTCATTCATGCCGAAGGCGTGAACTTGAGCGGTGACTTCCAGGAGAAGGGCATCAACCACGCCAAAGCGCTGCTGGCACAGGTCGCCTGACGTTTTAATCGTCACATAATCGCGTGGTGTTTATATCGCTCCACGCAAACCCTTCAAGTACGCGTATCGAACCTCCCTTTGCACTTGTTGCTCCTGAGTGCTCCTGCCCGACTGCCGCTTTAGCGAGGTCGGGTTTTTTTTGCCTTGAGTTTCAGTAAACGGCGAAAACCTTTAATGTCCCGCCCATTCGAAACGAGGCGCGCATGGGCTACTTACTGGTTGTCACCCTGATTCAGGCATTTTCCTTCAGCTTGATCGGCGAATACCTCGCCGGTCACGTCGACAGCTACTTCGCCGTGCTGGTGCGCGTGGTATTGGCCGGGTTGATCTTCATCCCGCTGACCCGTTGGCGTTCGGTGGCGCCACCCTTCATGCGCGGCATGTTGCTGATCGGTGCGCTGCAGTTCGGCGTGACCTATGTATGCCTTTACTTGAGCTTTCGCGTACTTACGGTGCCGGAAGTGTTGCTGTTCACCATCCTCACGCCGTTGCACGTGACCCTGATCGAAGACGCGCTTAACCGCCGATTCAACTCTTGGGCGCTGATTGCTGCGCTGGTTGCCGTGGGCGGCGCGGCGGTGATTCGCTTCGACCAGATCACGCCGAACTTCCTGATGGGCTTCTTGCTGCTGCAACTGGCCAACTTCACCTACGCCGCCGGGCAGGTGATGTACAAGCACCTGGTGGCGCGTTATCCGAGCGACCTGCCGCACTACCGGCGCTTCGGCTACTTCTACCTGGGCGCCTTGATCGTGGTGTTGCCGGCGTTTTTGCTGTTCGGAAAAACCAACTTTTTGCCCGAAGCGCCGCTGCAATGGGGCGTGCTGGTGTTCCTTGGGCTGGTCAGCACTGCGCTGGGCATGTACTGGTGGAACAAAGGCGCCTGCCTGGTCAACGGCGGTACATTGGCGGTGATGAACAACCTGCATGTGCCGGTGGGGTTGTTGCTCAACTTGCTGATCTGGAATCAGCACGAGCCGTTGGGGCGCTTGGCTTTGGGAGGTTTGGTGATTCTGGGGGCGGTGTGGATCAGTCGCTTGGGTGTGCGCAAGGTGCCGGTCATAAGCTGATCCAGATGTGGGAGCGGCCCGCGATAGGGGGTGTCAGTCGGCAAATATTTCGACTGATACACCGCTATCGCGGGCAAGCCCGCTCCCACAGGGAATGGATGGCGTCAGGCAGATTCGTTTTCCAGGGCTGGCAAATGGCTGGCCCCCAACACCGCCGGCACCATCCCCGCGCGCAAATCATTGCCGCTCGGCTGCTGATACAGGCTCAAGCCAAACTCCGGCAACACCGCCAGCAAATAATCAAAGATATCGCCCTGGATGCGCTCGTAATCGGCCCACGCCGTGGTGCGGGTGAAGCAGTAGATTTCCAGCGGCACGCCTTGGGCGGTGGTTTGCATCTGGCGCACCATGCAGGTCATGTTCGGCTGGATGTCCGGGTGGCTTTTCAGGTACGCCAGGGCGTAGGCGCGGAAGGTGCCGAGGTTGGTCATGCGGCGGCGGTTGGCCGACAGTTGCGCACTATGGCCCTGAGCTTCGTTCCAGGCCTTGAGTTCGGCCTGCTTGCGGCTGATGTAGTCGGTGAGCAGGTGTACCTGGGTCATGCGCACTTCTTCGTCGTCGCGCAAAAAGCGCACGCCGCTGGCGTCGATATACAGGCTGCGTTTGATGCGGCGCCCGCCGGAAGCCTGCATGCCGCGCCAGTTTTTGAACGACTCGGACATCAGGCGCCAAGTGGGGATCGAGACAATGGTTTTGTCGAAGTTCTGCACCTTGACCGTGTGCAGGGTGATATCCACCACGTCACCGTCGGCGCCGACCTGAGGCATCTCGATCCAGTCGCCGACCCGCAGCATGTCGTTGCTGGTCAGCTGCACGCTGGCCACAAACGACAGCAGCGTGTCCTTGTACACCAACAAAATCACCGCTGACATTGCACCCAGGCCCGAGAGCAGCAACAGCGGCGAACGGTCGATCAAGGTGGCGACGATGATGATCGCGGCGAACACGAACAGCACCATCTTTGCCAACTGTACATAGCCCTTGATCGAGCGGGTGCGGGCATGTTCGGTGCGCGCGTAGATATCCAGCAAGGCGTTGAGCAGGGCGCTCACGGCCAGCGTCATGAACAGGATGGTGAACGCCAGCGCCACATTGCCGATAAACAGAGTGGCGGTCTTGCTCAGGTCGGGTACCAGATACAGGCCGAACTGGATCACCAGCGAGGGCGTCATTTGCGCCAGGCGGTGGAAGACTTTGTTATGCCGCAGGTCATTGAGCCAGTGCAGCGCCGGTTGCCGGCCGAGCAGTTTGACGGCGTGGAGGATGAGGTAGCGTGCTACCCGTCCGACCAATAGGGCGACTACCAGCAGTATCAGCAAACCCAGGCTGGCATGCAGCAGCGGGTGTTCATCGAGGGCGCCCCAAAGGTCTTGGACGTTGAGCCAGAGCTGTTTGATATCCATGGGTAAAACCGATTCTTCTGTAAGACAACACGGGTCGATTAGAGCATTTATGTGCAACAAAGTTGGTTTTGCGGACAAATCTGCTGACAAAAAAGCAGCTGATTAGCCTCGTTCGCGTAAAGAAACTCGGTTTGAGCGCCCGAAACCGTTACCCTATGCAGCTGATATTTTGTATTTCTTCGAGGTAGCACCCGTGTTTTCCCAATTCGCCCTGCACGAACGCCTGCTCAAAGCCGTGGCCGAGCTTAAATTTGTCGAGCCTACGCCTGTGCAAGCAGCGGCCATCCCGCTCGCGCTCCAAGGGCGTGACCTGCGGGTGACGGCACAAACCGGCAGCGGTAAAACCGCCGCTTTCGTCCTGCCGGTGCTGAACCGCCTGATCGGCCCGGCCAAAGTCCGCGTGAGCATCAAGACCCTGATCCTGCTGCCAACCCGCGAACTGGCCCAGCAGACCTTGAAAGAAGTGGAGCGCTTTTCGCAGTTCACCTTCATCAAGTCCGGCATCATCACCGGCGGTGAAGACTTCAAGGTCCAGGCCGCCATGCTGCGCAAGGTGCCCGACATCCTGATCGGCACCCCAGGCCGGATGATCGAGCAACTCAACGCCGGCAACCTCGACCTCAAGGAAGTCGAAGTGCTGGTGCTCGACGAAGCCGACCGCATGCTCGACATGGGCTTTGCCGACGATGTGCAGCGCCTTGTGGCCGAGTGCGTCAATCGCCAGCAGACCATGCTGTTCTCCGCCACCACCGGCGGTTCGACCTTGCGCGATATGGTTGCCAAGGTGCTGAACAACCCTGAGCACTTGCAGGTCAACAACGTCAGCGACCTGAACGCGACCACGCGTCAGCAGATCGTGATGGCCGACCACAACGTACACAAAGAACAGATCCTGAACTGGCTGCTGGCCAACGAGACCTATCAGAAGGCCATCGTTTTCACCAACACCCGTGCAGCAGCCGACCGTATCTACGGTCGCCTGGTGGCTCAGGAATACAAGGCGTTCGTGCTGCACGGCGAGAAAGACCAGAAGGATCGCAAACTGGCCATCGACCGCCTCAAGGCTGGCGGCGTGAAGATCCTGGTCGCCACCGACGTTGCCGCCCGCGGCCTGGACGTGGATGGCCTGGACATGGTCATCAACTTCGACATGCCGCGCAGCGGCGACGAATACGTGCACCGTATTGGTCGTACCGGGCGCGCCGGCAATGATGGTCTGGCGATCTCGCTGATCTGCCACGGCGACTGGAACCTGATGTCGAGTATCGAACGCTACCTCAAGCAGTCGTTCGAGCGCCGCACCATCAAGGAAGTCAAAGGCACCTACACCGGGCCGAAGAAGGTCAAGGCGTCGGGCAAAGCGGTCGGCGTGAAGAAGAAAAAGACCGACGCCAAGGGTGACAAGAAGAAAACCGGCGCCAAGTCGCCAACCAAGCGCAAGATTGCCAACCGGCCGAAGACCGACAACCTGTCGCTCGTCAGCAAGGACGGCATGGCGCCGCTCAAGCGCCGCAAGCCAGAAGCGCCAGCTGCCGAATAAGGCCGCTGATATAAAAAAACCGGACGCTGTCCGGTTTTTTTATGCCCTCAGTTGATCGTTCCTACGCTCTGCGTGGGAATGCCGCCAGGGGCGCTCCGCGTCCCGTTGTGGTGGTTAATTTTTTGCTTTGGCGGCCGCCTCGTCCAGCTCCTTGAGGCGCTGGTCGATCAGTTGGCACTTGTCCGGCAGATCCGCGCTGGCAGTCTCCAGGTTCATGTGTTGCAACTCATCGTTGATTTCCTTGGCCCTGGCCGGGTTTTGCTGGGTCAGTTTGGTCACTTCCCTGGCCAGTTGTTCGCGTTTGGCCGTGGCCTCTTCCGGCGTGCAGGCCCAGGCGGGCAGGGCGCTCAGCAGGGCGGCGGCGATGGCCAGGTTCATCAGGGTTTTCATGGTCGGACCTCCTTGGCAGTGGTGTTCAGTTGAGGGCGCGAACGTCTGGAAAGTTCAGAGAAATGACGCTCGTCTATTGGGATGAACGGCCAGTGTCAGGTCATGTCACTACCTATGACGGGCCACTTTTTAATCTGCCCGCGGGAGTAATCAGGATGACGACTTACAACTGGGATCTGATCGAACGTCTACTGCATGAAGTGCAGAATGGCGAAGGCAGCTTTGCGCCGCGCAAATACGCCGAGCAGGAAGCCGCCGAGAAGGCCACGGCGGGCGAATCCACCGGTAACCTGGACGCGTTGAAAAAGACCGCCGCCGATTACGAAGCGCTGTTGTTCAAACGCGGTTTCATTGAATCGCGCCCGGAAGAAGAGGGCGGCAATGGTGAGAACTTCATCCTCACGGCGCTGGGCGCGCAGTTGCTGGCCCTGATCGACAGCTCAATTCCGGGCAACGACCACCCGCGCCAGGTGCTGGACGAGCAGGCCGACGCGCTGGACCCGGCGACGTTCGCCGAGGTGGCTTCCAAGGCGCAGATTGCCTGAAAGAGCACACCCCAAATCAAAATGTGGGAGCGGGCTTGCTCGCGAATACAGTGTGTCAGTCAATAGATTCATCGACTGATTCACCGCATTCGCGAGCAAGCCCGCTTCCACATTTTTAAATCGAGGCTGCCTTGAGGCATTTGAGGGCCTGGAAGTCACTGCGAACCTTGCCGATTTTTTGTGTGAGTATCTGGCGCTGCTGCGCCGTGCTTTCGGCCATCAGGTCGATGATCAGGCTGCGCGCAGCGGCTTCGGTTTGCGCATAGGCGGTGCGGTATTGCGGGGTCCACAGGCTCTCGCGATCCACCAGCAGCTGTTGGATTTTCTGTGGGAAGTCAGCGCTGTGACGCTGCTGCAAGGCGACGATAAATTGCGCCTGCCAATGGGCGCGATTACCGATCCATTCCTGATTCTGTTCACCCAGCGCGATTGACCACGCCGTCACTCGGTTCTGCTGGCTGGGGCTCAACGGCCCCATCCACGCAACCAGGCGTTTGCTCATGCGCTCGGCGCGCTCTTTGATCTGCTGAGCCAGTGGCGGTTTGAGGTATTCGTCCTGGCGCTTGCGCAGGTCTTTGGCCAGCGCATCTCCCATGTCTTTGACTTGTTGATCATCCAGGCCCTGCAGCAACTGGATGGCTGACGGGGTGATCTCACGGGCCACCTCGGCGATGGCCTGTTTGGCTTCCGTGGTGCGCGCTTGCAGCGCGGCGTCGGTGATCTGGTTGTTGTCGACCATTTGTTGCAGGCGATCAAGCCAGTCCAGGTAGCCCGGCAGTTGAGTGGTGCAGTGCCAGGCCAGATGTTCCTTGAGGGTGTCATTGAACCAGCTCTTTTGCCCGGCGTTCATGTCCAGGTAGTCGTTGAGCGTCCAGGGGATGATCACATCAAGGTTGCGGTAGGCCAGGCCCACGCGATTGCAGCCGGCGAGCACCAGGCTCAACGTCAGTAATACCACCAGTAATTTGATCCGACGCAGCATGGGCGTGTCCTTGCGCAGGGAGGGTTCATGCATGTGAACCTGTGCGAGGCGCGACAGTTCAGCCCATCAATAAAACGACCGCGCGGCCTTCAAGGTCAACAGGCCGTCGCATTGCGAATTGTGTCCGGAGTAGGCCGAGCAGTCTCCACCGCTGAGGCTGGAGCCGCTATAGATCAGGTCCAGGTCAACGCCTTTCCATGCGCGGGAGAACTGCACTGACCAGTCGCTGAAGCTGCTGATGTAGCCGCCTTCCACCGCAGTTGGAGTGCCGAGCTGGTGAGTGGTGTACTTCATGCTGACGCCGATGCCGAAGGGCTGTGTACCGCCGAGGTCGGCAAACAGCGTGCTGTCCTGGCGATCCGGATCGTTGCTGAACGACACGCCGAAGCGATTGCCCAGCAGGTTCAAGCCGCCGTAGAACTCCTGGCTGTCGAGCGGGCTGAGCTTGGGGTAGCTGTAGTGGATCATACCGACTTCGTAGCCGAGGGTCTGGTCGAAGGGGCGCTTGAAGCCCATGTAGGAGTCGACTTCAAGGTTGTTGGCCGAGGACAGGCCCATATTGGGCGAAAACTGGCCGAAATACAGGCCGCTGTCGTGGCTCAGGTCCAGGCCGCCGTGGAAGGAATCGCTGCCCGGCGAGGTGGGCTTGACCAAACCCTGGGCCATGCTGCGGCTGGGCGTGGTGCCTAATTTGAGGTCGAAGTCACCCAGTTCACGCTGAAAAATCTGCGCGTATGCGAGGGGGCTTGCTGTAAGGGCTGCGATGAGAAACAAGCAGGGCTTGAGCATGCTTCACTCCATGAAAAGCGAGGAGCAGTAATGAAAAAATCGGACAGATGCCCGTGCTAGACGGGTGCAAGCATACCGGCGAATGCTTCGCGGTGAGCCCCGTTCGTCGATTAGCACATCAAGATAAGTAGCAGGAGGGTGTTTCAGACTCTAGTCCTGGCGCCTTGGAAGGCAAGACGCTTAGGAGCTAGATGCGACGCGCGGGTATTACTTTTTGCCCAGGCTGATCTGCTTGGACGGGCCGAAAGTCTGGCCGCTCACGCCCTTGGCAATTTGCTGGATTTCGCCGCCGGACTTGAGGAAAGCAGCAATTTGGCTGTTGATCGATTCGCTGGTTTCAACGGCGGGAGCTGGCTTTGCTTTGCTGTTGGATGCTTTTACGCGCATGGCGGCCACTAACCTGTAGAAAATTAACTTGGCCAGGCATCGTACAGGAAATACTTGACAATTGCTTGGCAAATATCCTCTGGGAATAACCAAAGCCGATGTAATCGGCCAAAATGTGACCTTGAAATAAGCCCCTAACTTACTGTTTTAACTAGAAACCACAGGGTTTATTCGTCTGCTGCCCGCGGGTAAAATTCGATCGATTGATCAGACGAGCGGGGCGGTGCCATTACGAGGCCACGCCAGCCCGCGATTTTTCAGGCGCACGCGCGTGGCGGGCGCAACTCGGGTAGAATGCCGCCCACGTAACGAAGGTATCTGGAAATGGCTTTAGTCGGGCGCTACAACAGCTTGCAAGTGGTTAAACACACTAACTTTGGTTTGTACCTGGATGGTGCGCAAGATGGTGAAATCCTCTTGCCTAATCGGTATATTCCCAAAGATATTCCCAGTGAAGATGAAGACTGGCTTAACGTTTTCATTTATCTGGACAGCGATGACAAACTTATCGCGACGACTGAAAAGCCGAAAGTTCAAGTCGGCGAATTCGCCAGTTTGAAAGTCGTCGAAGTCAACAGCATCGGCGTATTCCTCGACTGGGGTTTGCCAAAAGACCTGTTGCTGCCGTATTCGGAAGAAAAACGCCAGCTGACTGCAGGTGAATACTGCGTGGTGCACGTCTACCTCGACAAGCACACCAAACGCATCACCGCCACCGCGCGACTTGACCGCTACCTGGATAAGACACCTGCCAACTACCAGGTGGGCCAGGAAGTCGACCTGCTGGTGGCCGAAGCCACCGACATGGGTTTCAAGGCGATCATCAACAACAAGCACTGGGGCCTGATCCACAAGAACGAAGTGTTCAAGTTCCTGCGCCCGGGCAAGGAAGAGAAAGGCTTCATTAAAGAGATTCGCGCCGATGGCAACATCAGCCTGAGCCTGCAACCGGTTGGCCAGGAAGCGGCCTCGAGCCTGAACTCGAAGATCCTCGCCAAGTTGCGTGAAAACAACGGCACCCTGCCGGTCAGCGACAAGAGCGACCCGGCGGTGATCAGCAATTTGTTCGGTGTCAGCAAAGGCAACTTCAAGAAAGCCATTGGTGCGCTCTACAAGCAGGGCCAGATTGTGATTCACGCCGATCGCATTGAACTAAGCTGATCGCGTTTTGCTCTTCTGTAGGTGCCGCTCGGCGCCTATGGAGGCTGCAACCATGACCCGCAAAATACGCTTCGCTTACCTCGGCACCTTACTCGCGTTTCTGGTGCTCGACGGCCTCTGGCTCGGCGTTTTCATGGGCCAGACCTACAGATCCCTGCTCGGCTCGCTGATGCTTGATCAGCCTCGCTTGCTGCCTGCTGTGCTGTTTTATCTGCTGTATGCCCTCGGTTGTGTGGTGTTAGTGGTTTTGCCCAGCGGCAGCTGGCAACGTGCAGCAGGCCTTGGCGCTCTGCTCGGCCTGGTGGCCTACGGCACGTATGACCTGAGCAACTGGGCCACATTGCAAGGTTGGTCAGCCGGACTGGCCCTGATGGACATGGCCTGGGGCACCTTCCTGACGGCCGTCTGTTGCAGTGTCGGCTATTTGTGTGCACATCGGGTGCGGCATTGATTGTGTACAGGATTGACGTGCACCGTTGCTGAGCATAACCCCCGCCAACAAGCCTTCATAAACCCCTTTGGAACACCGTTTCAGAGGGATTGTGTGCCATTGGCACATATTCTGCTGAATACCTCGTATACAAACCAGGCCGCCTCCCGTATGCACACCGTTACGGCAGCGCAGGCCGGTATTTCGAGGAGCCAAGCGATGACCGAACAATTGCCCAAAGGCTACAGCCCGCGCCTGTACAACCAGGACCTCGGGCCGCTGCCGCAGAAATGGACCTGGTACAACATTTTCGCCTTCTGGATGAGCGACGTGCACAGCGTCGGCGGCTACGTGTTCGCCGCCAGCCTGTTTGCCCTCGGGTTGGCCAGTTGGCAGGTGTTGATCGCCTTGCTCACCGGCATTTGCATCGTGCAGTTGATTGCCAACCTGGTGGCCAAGCCGAGCCAGCAAGCGGCGGTGCCATACCCGGTCATCTGCCGGCTGGCATTTGGCGTGTTTGGGGCGAATATTCCGGCGGTGATTCGCGGTTTGATCGCCGTGGCCTGGTACGGCATCCAGACGTACTTGGCGTCGAGTGCCTTGATTATCGTAGTGCTGCGCTTTTTCCCACAGATGGCGGTGTATGCAGAGCCGCACTTTGCGGGCCTGTCTTACCTGGGCTGGTTTGGCTTCCTCAGCTTATGGACGCTGCAGGCAGCCGTATTCTGGGCCGGCATGGAGTCCATCCGCCGTTTTATCGACTGGGCGGGGCCAGTGGTCTATGCGGTAATGTTTGCCCTGGCCGGCTGGATCGTGTGGAAGGCGGGTTGGGCGAACATCAGTTTCACCCTGGCGGAAAAATCCCTGTCGGGCTGGCAGGCATTTGGCCAAGTGATTGTGGCGACGGCGCTGGTGGTGTCGTACTTCTCCGGGCCTACGCTCAATTTCGGTGACTTCAGCCGCTACTGCCGCAGCATGCACGACGTGCGACGCGGCAATTTCTGGGGGTTGCCGGTTAACTTCCTGGCGTTCTCGCTGGTGACTGTCGTCATCGTTTCGGGCACTTTGCCGGTGTTTGGCGAAATGTTGCATGACCCAATCGCTACTGTTTCGCGCATCGACAACAGCATGGCCGTGCTGCTCGGCGCCTTTGCCTTCGTGACCGCCACCATCGGCATCAACATTGTCGCCAACTTCGTGTCACCGGCGTTTGATTTCGCCAACGTCGCGCCGAGCAAGATCAGTTGGCGCGCAGGTGGCATGATCGCGGCCGTGGCCTCAATCTTTATCACGCCGTGGAACCTGTTCAACAACCCGCTGATGATCCACTACACCCTGGACATTCTCGCTGCGTTTATCGGCCCGCTGTTCGGGATTTTGATTGTGGATTTCTACCTGATCAAAAAGCAGAAAATCGACGTGGATGCCCTGTTCGACGACAGCCCCAACGGCCGTTATTACTACGACGGCGGCGTGAACTGGACCGCCGTCAAAGCCTTGGTGCCTGCGACGCTGGTGGGCGTCGCTATCACCTTCACGCCCGCGTTGCAGGGCATGGCCAACTTTGCCTGGTTTACCGGGTGCTTCCTGGGAGGGCTGTTTTTCCTGGTGCTGGCGCGGCGCGAGCGGGTTCGTGCGCCAACGTCGCTGGTTGCCGGTTGACCAACACCGCACCTGCCACCACCAAGCCGCAACCGGCAATGACCAAGGCCGGTTGCAGGCCGCCGCTCAAGTGGCTGCTCACCGACGCCAGCAAGGGGCCGCACAATTGGCCAATGGCAAAGCTGGCGGTGAGCAGCCCGGTGCTGCGCTGGTAGCCGTGGGGCGCCACCTCGCGCAAACGCGCCATCACCAACTGCATACAGGCCAGGAACGGCGCACCGCACAGCAACACTCCCAGCGCCAGGCCCCAGCCATTGCCCTGCAGGCAGGCGAATACCCCGGCCGCTTGCAGCCATAACGTCGTCATCAACCAGCGGCGGGTGGTGTCCGGGTCCTTGCGACGCAGGCTCGCCACCACCACACCCAGCGCCGCCGCCAGGCCAAAGCACGGCCAGAACAGGTCGGCTTGCCACGCGCCGTGGAACTGCGCGCTGGCCATCTGCGACAAGAAGGTTGCGGGGATGATGTAGCCCAGGCCATACAAGAAGTAGATCCAGCACAGGTGCGCGATGCTGGCGTTGCTGCCCGCGCTAGTGGCATGGGTCACCGCGGCGGTCGGTTTCGGTAAAAAGGGCAGAATGCCTAACAACATAACCAATGCCACTACGCCATAGACCAGCCACAAGGTCGCAGAGTCTTCGCCCAGTAGATTGGAGCCCAGTGCCAGCAACCCGGTCAGCAGAATCCCCAAGCCCGGCCCGGCAAACACCAATGCCCCCAAACGCGGACGCCCGGCGGCAATCGCCAGCGGCTGGCTCAAGCTGGTGATCATTACCAGCGCCCAGGCGCTCGCCACGCCGGTACCAAAGCGCAGCAGCAAATGCGGCCAGAAGCCATGCGCCCAGTACGACCCCAGGGTCAGCAGCACGCACAGCCACAGCCCGCCATACAAACGCGCTTTTATGTGGTGATGGCTGCGGGCGAAGATCGAGTCCACCGCGCCGACGAAATAGCCCAGGTAGTTGGCGGCGGCAATCAGGCCCGCGCCCGTCAGGTCAATCTGCCCCTCGCTGAGCAAATGCGGCATCTGCGGGGTGAGGGCGAAGCGGCCAATCCCCATGGCCATCATCAGGGCGATAAAGCTGGCGGTTAAGCGAATCAGCGGTGACATGTGCAGGTTTCCTACGGGGAAGCGAATGACCTGTAGGCTAAAGCGGATTGACTTTCTGTAAAAATGAATAATAGTGAGTAACTTGTTCAGTTTTGGAGAAAGGTATGGAGTTCAGTCAATTGCGCATCTTCCAGGCCGTGGCGGAAGAGGGCTCCATCACCCGCGCGGCTGAGCGCCTGCATCGCGTGCCCTCGAATCTGTCGACACGGCTCAAGCAAATGGAGGAGCAACTGGGCGTCGAGTTGTTCGTGCGCGAACGCCAGCGCTTGCAGCTTTCTCCCGCAGGCAAAGTGTTGCTGGACTACAGCACCCGACTGCTGGCGCTGCATGATGAAGCCCACGGCGCGGTGCAAGGAGGGCAGCCGGCGGGCGATTTTGTATTGGGCAGCATGTACAGCACGGCCGCAGTGCATTTGCCCAAACTGTTGGCGCGCTATCACAAGGCGTATCCGATGGTGAACCTCCAGGTGCAATCGGCGCCCAGCGGCGAGTTGCTAGAGGGCTTGATCACCGGGCGTCTGGACGCGGCCTTTGTGGATGGCCCGATAACGATCGCGACGCTGGACGGCGTGCCGCTGTGCGAAGAGCGCCTGGTGATCATTTGCGAGGCGGATCACCCGCCCGTGCGTGGCCCCCAGGACGTCGCCGGCCGCTCGGTGTTCACCTTCCGACGCAGTTGCGCCTACCGTGCGCGCCTGGAAACCTGGTTTTCCCACGAGCGTGTGGCCATGGGGCGTGCCATCGAGATCGAGTCTTACCAAGGCATGCTCGCCTGCGTGATCGCCGGTTCCGGCGTGGCATTGATGTCAGAATCGATGCTCGACAGCCTGCCAGGCAAGGACAGCGTGTCCGTTCATCCGTTGACCGGGCCTTTTGCCACTGCTACTACCTGGTTAATGTGGCGCAAGGGCATGCTCGGCGCTAACCTCAATGCATGGATCGATCTGCAACAAGAGGGCAAGGCCGATTTCCTGCAAGACGCGCGCGCGATTGCTTGAACGATCCGTCAGGATTCAGATCAATCCTGTAATAGTTCGTTGTGGTTTCGTTCAAGCATTACGTAAGACTTAGAGCTACTATCACTGTAGGAAAAGGCGACAGAACTCCCGCCTAGCCGCATTACCCTCAAAGGGGGCAACCATGAAAGAGAAAATTCAAAACTGGCTCCACGACCTCGGCGTTGCGCTGGGCCTGATTGAACCGCCACTGCAGCCGATACCGATTCGCACGGATGACGAGCAGCGTCGTCCGCGTCGCCGCTAAGCTCAGTTAGCAACAGGTTTTAGAATGTGGGAGCGGGCTTGCCCGCGATAGCGGTGTATCAGTCGATTTAAAGTTGACTGACACACAGTTATCGCGGGCAAGCCCGCTCCCACAGTCGTTTTGTGCAAGGCAAAAAAACGGGCGCGACATCCGACGTCGCGCCCGCTGAAGAAACCGCTTTAAATCCTGTTACCTGTCAAATGGCCCTGGCCACCGAAGCCTCTGGCCGACGTGACAACAAGCTCACCAATACAAAACTCACCAGCCCAACCGCCAGGCTGTAGTAGATCGGCGTATTCGCGTCCAAGCCGTCTTTGAACATAAACACCAGCGCCGTCACAAAGCCCAATGTCATGGATGCAATGGCGCCGGAGGTGGTGGCGCGCTTCCAGAAAATTGCGCCCATCAGCGGGATCAGCATGCCGCCCACCAGCAGGTTGTAGGCCAGGGTCAGGGCGCTGATCACGTCGTTGACCACCAGCGCGATACCCAGCACGGCGATACCGGTCAGCATCGTAAACAGACGGTTGATGCTCAGGCTCGACTGCTTGCCGCCACGCAGGCGTGGCAGCAGGTCTTCGGTCAGTACGGTGGAAGCGGCGAGCAGGCCGGCGCTGGCGGTGGACATCATCGCGGCCAGTGCGGCGGCGATCACCAGGCCACGGATGCCGTCTGGCAGCGAGGCTTTGACGATGGCGGCGAAGGCGTTGTTGACGTTGTCCAGGTTCGGCAGCAGCACATGCGCGGCCATGCCGATCAGGGCACAGGCCAGGCCGTAGAGGATGCAGTAGAAACCGGCGAACGTGCCTGCGTACTGGGCGACTTTTTCGTCACGGGCGGTGAACACGCGTTGCCAGATGTCCTGGCCGATCAGGATGCCGAAGAAGTAGATCATGAAGTAGGTGATGATCGTGTCCCAGCCGATTTCGGTGAAGCTGAAATTCGACGCCGGCAGCTTGGCCACCAGTTGATCCCAGCCGCCGACGCGGTACAGGCAGATCGGCAGCAGAATAAACATCAGGCCGACGGTCTTGATCACGAACTGCACGATATCGGTAAGGGTCAGTGACCACATGCCGCCGATGGTCGAATACACCACCACCACGCCACCGCCGAGCAGCACCGACACCCAGAACGGCAGGCCGAACAGCACTTGCAGCACGGTGCCGATGGCCAGGATCGAGGTCACGCCGATCATCAGCGCGTAGGCCAGCATGATCACCGCACTCGCTTGGCGGGCCATCGGGTTGTAACGTTTTTCCAGCACCTGGGTGACGGTGAAGATCTTCAACTTGAGCAGCGGCTTGGCCAGGAACAGGTTCAGCGCGATGATCCCCGCGCCCAGTGCGGCGCACAGCCAGAAGCCGGAAATGCCATGCACATAACCCAGGCGCACGGTGCCGACGGTGGATGCACCGCCCAATACGGTGGCGGCCATGGTGCCCATGTACAGCGACGGGCCCAGGTTACGACCGGCCACCAGGTAGTCTTCGTGGGTCTTGGCACGGCGCATGCCGTAATAGCCGAGCACGAGCATGCCGGCGGCGTAGATGAGTACGACGAATAAATCCAAAGCCATGACGGCGGTTCTCCGTTTATTTTTTTAGGCTATTGAGAGGTTTTCTGCAGGAAGGGCACTTGCTGTGGCGAGGGAGCTTGCTCCCGTTCGACAGCGAAGCTGGAGCCGGCTTTTTTAGGGCCGCTCCGCACCCCATCGGGAGCAAGCTCCCTCGCCACAACGGCCGGGCCATAGACTTCGGCCGGCTCCGGGAACGCACGAAGCAAGGTCAGGTACACCACCGACGCCAGCCCCAGCGTCACTGGCAGGCTGATATCGATGCCATCGGCCAGGTTGCCCAGCGGCCCGACAAACTGCCCCGGCAGGTTGACGAAGCACAGGCCCACCAGTGCGCTCGGGACCCAGGCGCCCAGGCCGCGCCAGTTCCAGCCGTGGCTGAACCAGTAGCGCCCGCCGGTCTCACCGCGAGTGAACACCTGCAAGTCATCCGGGCAGTAGAAACCGCGGCGCACGATCAGGCCGATGATCATCATCACCATCCACGGCGTGGTGCAGGTGATGATCAGCACGGCGAAGGTCGACACGCTCTGCACCAGGTTGGCGGCGAAACGTCCGATAAAGATGAAGGCAATCGACATCACCCCGATCAGCAACGTGGCCTTGACCCGCGACAGCAAGCGCGGGAACACGCTGGACATGTCCAGCCCGGTGCCATACAGCGAGGTGGTGCCGGTGGACATGCCGCCGATCACCGCGATCAGGCACACCGGCAGGAAGAACCAGCTCGGTGATACGGCCAGCAAACCGCCGACATAGTTGTTGGCCGCGATATAGTCCGGCGCCTTGATCGCCACGATGGTCGCGGTGGCGAGGCCGAACAGGAACGGAATCAAGGTGGCGATCTGCGCCAGCACGACCGCCAGCATGATGCGCATTTTCGGCGTCTCACGCGGGATGTAGCGCGACCAGTCACCCAGGAACGCGCCGAAGGAAATCGGGTTGCTCATGGCCACCAGCGCCGAGCCGATGAAGGCAGCCCAGAAACCAGCCTGGCCCATGGCGACGGTGCCGGCGAAGTGGCTGTCGAACGCTGGTGCGAACGCGAAGATGCCCAGCAGAAACAGCAGGCTCGCCGCCCACACCGCAATGCGGTTGACCCACAGCATGAAGCGAAAGCCGTAGATGCACACGGTCAGCACCAGCAAGGCAAACAGGCCGTAGGCCAAGCCCAGCGTCAGGTCGGTTTCCGGCAGGCCAATCAGGCGTTTCGCACCACCGACCAGCGCATCACCCGAACTCCACACCGACAGTGAGAAGAAGGCAATCGCCGTCAGCAGCGACAGAAACGAGCCGACAATCCGCCCATGCACACCAAAGTGCGCACCGGAAGACACGGCGTTGTTGGTGCCATTGATCGGCCCGAACAGGCCCATGGGCGCCAGGATCAGCGCGCCCACCAACACGCCCAGCACAATTGCCCAGACCCCAGCCTGGAACGACAAACCGAACAGCACCGGAAACGAGCCCAGCACGGCGGTGGCAAAGGTGTTGGCACCGCCGAAGATCAGGCGAAACAGATCCTTGGGTCTGGCGGTACGTTCGTGGTCCGGGATCTGTTCGACCCCGTTGGTTTCTATTCTGCGAATACTGTTTTCGTTGTTTTTATTATTCATGATCAGCTCCGATCACATTGGCTAAGGGGGCGGCAGCCCTTCCGGCATAGCGGACAAATGTTCGTGACAGGCCAGCCACAGGCCTTGTTGTTTTAGGTGAGACGCTTGCCGTTTGAAGACAATGGTCTCGCGCTCCTGGCTAAAAAATTGCTCCCCGTTCATGCGCAGCTCGGTGGCCACGTCATGAATAAAAATCGCCGCGTCACCCTGCAGGCTGACAACGGCATTGCTTGAGCTGCAGGACAGCACTTCAAACCCCTCGTCCGCGCGCCAGCTGTCCCACAACGCCTGGTAGGCATCGCGACTGAGCAGAGGCTGGGGCAGGGTGTAAAACACGAAGCTGGCATCAGCCGTGAACGCGCCAAAGTAAGCCTCGCGGTCATTAGCGGCGAAGGCCGCCACCAGGTCGGCGGCGGCTTTCAGCACCTCTTGGGCGCTCATCAGCGGTGCGCCACGCCGGGCAGTACGCAGAGCATCTCGTACAGCAGGTTGGCGCCGAGCAGCGAGGTGTTGCCGGTGGTGTCGTAAGGCGGCGAAACTTCTACCAGATCACAACCAACCAGGTCGAGGCCCTGGCAACCACGGATGATCTCGATCGCCTGAATAGTGGTCAGCCCGCCGATTTCCGGTGTGCCGGTGCCGGGCGCCCAGGCGGGGTCGATGCCGTCGATATCAAAGCTCAGATACACCGGGCCGCCGCCGACTTTTTCGCGCACTTCGGCCATCAAGGGGGCGAGGGAGTGGTGCCAGCATTCTTCGGCCTGGACCACGCGAAACCCCTGTTTGCGGCTCCAGTTGAAGTCTTCGGCCGTGTAGCCCTGGGCACGCAGGCCGATTTGTACAACACGATCGCAATCGAGCAGGCCTTCTTCCACGGCGCGGCGGAAGGTGGTGCCGTGGGCGATTTTCTCGCCGAACATATGGTCGTTGACGTCAGCGTGGGCATCGATGTGCACCAGCCCGACCTTGCCGTGCTTTTTGTGGATAGCACGCAGGATCGGCAGGGTGATGGTGTGGTCACCGCCCAATGTCATCGGGATTACGTCGTGCTCGAGGATCTCGTCGTAGGCCTCTTCGATGATGCGCACAGCGTCGAGCAGGTTGAAGGTGTTGATCGCCACATCGCCAATGTCCGCAACCGACAGCGAGTCGAACGGTGCGGCGCCGGTGGCCATGTTGTAAGGGCGGATCATCACTGATTCAGCGCGGATTTCACGCGGCCCGAAGCGGGTGCCGGCGCGCAGCGACGTGCCGATATCCAGAGGCACGCCGATAAAGGCAGCATCCAGGCCTTCGGCCGTTTGCAGGTGGGGAAGTCGCATCATGGTGGCGATGCCGGCGAAGCGCGGCATTTCGTTGCCGCCCAGTGGTTGGTGGAAAATCTTGTCCACGGGAGTGCCTCATCGTTGTTTTGTTTATTAGGGGCCGATTCTGCGAAAAGCCCGTGGCGGGAAGAATCGGCAGAGGCAAATACTTAGTTCAGATTTTTCTAAACTAATGCTTGAGTTAAACTCGGCCCAAATGTGGGAGCTGGCTTGCCTGCGATGGCGGCGTTGAATTCACTGTTGCGATCGCAGGCAAGCCAGCTCCCACAGGATTTTTGTGTTCCGCGGAGAACAAATGGCCAACGCCTTGCCCGACCTGAAACTCCTGCGCATCTTCGTCAGCGTCGTGCGCCACCAGGGTTTTGCCAATGCCCAGCACGAACTCAACCTGTCGACGTCGGCCATCAGCACCTACATGAGCCAACTCGAATCGGCCTTGGGCCTGGTGCTGTGCCATCGCGGCCGGGGCGGATTCAGCCTGACCAGCAAAGGCGAGCTGTTCCATCAGGAAACCTTGCGTCTCTTAGGTGAACTCGAAGGCTTCGAGCAATACGCCGCCGCCCTCAAAGGCGAGCTGCGCGGCACCCTCAAGCTGGGCGTGCTGGACTCCACCGTCAGCGACAAGGCCTTGCCGTTCGCCGAAGTGATCGGCGCCTACAGCCTCGAACACCCGGCCGTGCATCTGCATCTGTCGGTGATGAGCCCTTACGAGCTGCAACTGGGCGTGCAGGACAATCGCCTGGACCTGGCCATCGGCGCGTTCTCCAACCGCATGAGCGGGCTGATCTACATGCCGCTGTATCGCGAACAGCACTGGCTGTATTGCAGCACGCGCCACCCGCTGTTCAACGAGCGGCGTATCCCCGAACAAGTGATCACCCAGCAACGCATGGTCGGCCGTGGCTATTGGAGCCAGGCCGAACTGGCGCGGCATGGTTTCAAACACAGCGCGGCCACCGTGGAAAGTATGGAAGCCCAGTTGATCCTGGTGCTGTCCGGCGCCTATATCGGCTACCTGCCCGAGCACTACGCCCAGGCCTGGGCCGACAAGGGTGACTTGCGCGTTTTGTTGCCGGCAACCTTCGGCTACCAGGCGCCGTTTTCCATGATCATGCGCCGTGGCCGCAGTCGCGAACCGCTGATCCAGACTTTCCGCGATCTGCTCAAAGCGCAGCTCAACCAGGCCTGATAAACCATGTCCAGACCCCAATGCCCTCGCTGCCTCAGGCCCGTTACCCACTGTCTGTGCGCGCTGATCCCCAGCCTCGACAGCCGCACCCGCATCTTGCTGTTGCAGCACCCGAGTGAGGTCAATCACGCGCTCAATACTGCGCGCTTGGCGGCACTGGGCTTGAACAATGCGCAGTTGGTGGTGGGCGAGGTGTTTGATGACCTGGCCATGCTGTTGAGCCCGCCGGGTTATCAGGCACGCCTGCTGTTCCCGGCGGACGATGCTGAGCCGTTGCAAACCTATACGCCGAGCGATCAACCGCTGTTGCTGGTGGTGCCCGATGGCACTTGGCGCAAGGCGCGCAAGCTGCTGCACCTCAACCCGTTGTTGGCGGCTTTGCCGCGCGTGGCCCTGGCGAGCGAGCGCGTGTCGCGTTATCGGTTACGCAAGGCACCCGGCCCGGGCGCTTTGTCGACGGTGGAAGCAATCGTGCAAGCGTTGCAGGTACTCGAAGCCCCGGCTTCATTTGACGCGTTGCTCAAGCCTTTCGATGCGTTGATCGAAGGCCAGATTGCCGCCATGGGCGAGGCGGTCTACCAGCGTAATCACGTAGAGGCTACATAGCTACCGCCTGGCGTAAGCGCCGCTGATTAGGCTCGTCATTTATCACACCCTTTGAGGGAAAAATGACAGAGCCTGAAGAGACACTCCCACTTCGACCCATGGATACGTTGTCTGCGTATATCCAGGAACAACAAGCCCAAGGGCCGTTGATGACTGGCGCAGAGTGGTCCATAACACGCGTCTTGTTACCTTTGCGCAAGACACTTGAGCGCTTTTTCGGCGGCCTTGATGAGCAAGAGCAGCAAGACTACATACGTTTGCAAAAGGCCTACGTCAGCGCACAAACCACATTCGAAGCGGCTATCAAGCAACTCGGCGCGGACCTTGAAACCACCTTGTTGGCGAGCCTGACTGCAAGGCTGAAAGCACTGGCCGGCAAAGAGGTTGATCCCAAGGTTGCGCGTATCCATACCCGCTATGTGAAACCGGCTGATACATCGACGCCAAACAACCCAACCCTGCGAGTTCCACGCGCGATAGATGACCGCGTGGACAGCGAGGGCCTGTCCAGCGTCACCCTGTGGGAGGCCGCCTGCATGAACTACAGCGGTTTGTCGGGGTGGGGCTTTCCGGGGCATGTCAGCCTGAAGGAGGCCAGCTATCTGGATTCGAATGTCGGAATCAGCGCGGCGGATTTCATCGAGCTGGTGCGCGAACTCAATCTTGGCACCCAATTGCGCACGCGCCTGGACAGCGCGCTGCAGAGCTCTACGCTATTGGGGGCGCAGGTGTTGGCGCTGGCAACTGCAGAACTTGAATTCGCGTTGATAGAGGCCTTGAGGACCACCGACCGAAGCCGGGTTGACCGGGAAAAATACCACGCTGTGGTGGGTGCGTTATCAGGCGAGTCGCCTTGGGATGTCACTCAAGAAGTGAAACTGTTCATTCCCTATGGCCCGAACAATATCAATGGGACCGAACGCTATGGCCTGCTTGGCGTATACACGGACCTGCCAAGAGGTGACTACCTGAGCATTCCTTATGTGATTTTCTCGGTCAAAGGATGCAAAGGCGCGTTCAGCTATTTCCCCGACCGGCCTGGCGGTGCCCTCAAGCACTACGACAAGTTTTCGGAGGCTGCCAACGAATTTTATGTCGGCTTCAAGGCGTTTTATGCGCGAAAGGAAATGGGGTGGTTGTATCAGTCCATGTCGCTGTCCGACTACGCGCGCTTGAACGCCAGGCCGGCGAAAGAAAGCAGGCCGGAGGAGCTCAATGCATTTGCGCAGTTCTTACACCGGTTGTGCGGGCGTGCAAGCAGGCTTACCCAGGTCAACCACATCGGCTACAAGCGCGATAGCGTTTACAACGCGCCGACAGTCAGCCTCTATCGTTTTTACATCGAGCGTTGCCGAGCCAACCTCAAGGTATTGGCGCATGAAACGCCGGGCGCCATGGCCACCTTGCTTGAGTTTTCCCAGACGCTGTTCGGTGAAATCATCAACCTGCTGTTGATCCCGGTGCCAGGGCCTTTGAAAGGCCTTGGGCGGTTGAGAGCGTTCGCCCTGTTCACTTCAATAGGGCTGACATTTTTCCAGGCGCTGCAAGAGGATAGCCGCGCAAACTTGGTGCAATTGGCGATAGATATCGCTGACTTGCTCAGCAGCAGGTTTTTGCACCGACGTTTGGCCCCGACGGTCAGGCGCCGGCATCAAGCGTTGTATAGCCGGCTGGCCCAGCAAAGCAGACTGATGACGACCACTGAGCGCAAGAGTCAGACAGGCGGCCAACTGGTTGAAAAAATGATGGGCGCCACCGACGTACCCACACAAACGTTAGAGCGGATCGTCAGCCTCAGTAATAGCTCGCGAGCCGACCTGGACCAGGTATGGGATGGAGCACCGCCCTCGGCATCGCTGGTTGAGGCGGTGAATCGGTTTAACGTCGACAAGCTGATCGACTGGGCTGCCAAGGGGGCCGACGCTAACCTTCCCGAGGCGGTCGGTGCCGTTGAGATTCTCGCTCCGCTACTCACCCAGCATAAGGATTGGCCGAAAAGCACATCCTTGAGCATTCAAAACCCGCAAGGCGTGGAAGTACGGCGCTATAGCAAACGTGCGGATCACAAGACCACGGCAGTGGTCACGGTCACCGTGTTGGAAAGCGGACTGTTCGCTTATTCAACGCCACGCCGGATCAGCGCTCATTTGCCCCAGGCTATTGTCGATTTGCTACCCGACGTTTTTTTATCGCGCAGGTCGACGTTGGTCGAGCAACTTGCCGATAAAGCCGACGCGTTGCGCATTGATCTGTTTGAGGCACTCACGGTGTATGCCGATACCAGTCGATCCGCGGCCACGGGCGCACCAGCATCAGTGCTTCGATTACTGCCTGACAGCGTTGCCAGCGCTACCCCGCCGCACCCCGTGATTGAGCAGTTATATACCTTGCACCCCGGATTGAGCCGGGCACGGTTGCTGGAAGTGCTGCGCCGAAATCCGTTGTCGGAACATCAGCAGGCACAACTCCTGCAATCGCAACTGCAACCCGAAGCGCTTTACACCGCGCTGCGCTCTGCCCGTCAGGTGGCACGCGCAGAAACCATGGTTGACGGCGTACTCCATCCTCGGCGCTTCAGTCAGAAAATTCAGAACTGGGCTACGGAGTTTGCCGTCCAAGCACTGCGCGACCTGACCGGCCAGGTACTCGTCATCAGCCCTGAAGCGCAAGCGATACCTTATGTTTCGCGGGGACCGCTGGACAAAACCATCGTCGTGATCGATCACGGGCGCGGACAGTTTTCGTTGTTTGACATTCAATCCCCCAAACCAAGGTCGACCGAAACCGATGATTTATATCAAACGGTCGTGAGCCAAATCTCTGAAACCGACCTGTTACGGTTGGGGTGGGACGAGCAGGGCGCTGCCTCTCAGTTCCGGCACACAGTCGCCCAGGCCTTGCTCAATAACCGTACGGCCGATGGCAAGTTTTATCCGTCACGCCGTGAGATCGGGCAATACGCCAGCGTTGTCGAGACGTCAAATATGGTGCCCGAGCCTGACGCGCTCGGCCTTTACAGCCCGGGCAACGATCGCTTCGTGTTTATCGAGGGAAATTATTTCAAAGTCATCCAGGGGCAAGGGCTGGTCCCCTGGCGTATTCAACACCCATTGCTGGAGCAGGCCTATGCACCCGTGCTGACCCACAATGGCGCGGGCGCCTGGCGCCACGAATGGGAGAACCCGCTGACCTGGGACGGGCAGAAGCCGTTTTATCGCCTGGGGCCATCGTTTCGTGCGTTGACGCCGGATGCCATTGTGCAGATCCAGCAGATAAGTGGAGTGACGCCGGACATCCTGCGCCGGATGCACGCACGTAATGAACGGCCTCCCGCTATCCTGAGAGAGACCGTCGAGCGCTTCACGATTCATCAGCGGCTCAAGACGCACCTGGAAGGTATGGAGACGCTTGAGGGCACCGCGTTGGGGCGCGATTTCCTTGATGAACTGCTGGGAGAGATTGGGCCGGCCAATGCCGATGCACTGGTCGGGCGCGCCGGAGTCAGCAGGGCGGACCAGGTGTCCGTGCTGGAGGCCAAGGTTATGACCAATAAACCCAGGATGGAGCGGCTTTTTTTCAAGGCGTTGTGTCATAAAAGCGCGCAGTCGTCCGACCCTCTGGCGCAAGTGCTGCAGCGCGATTTTCCCGGTTTGACTGCGGTCATTGCCCAAGACTTGGTGAGTCAGTCCACGCCTGCTGAGCGAAGTAGTCTGGAGGCCGGTCGCGTGCCGTTGACGCTTACGCCACTCGTGCGTTGGTGGTTGCATTCTCTGCGCAAGGCGCGCGCCTTGGAGGGGGTACATATGCCTATCACCGGTGATGAAGACAGCGCGAAATTAATCCTGCGGACACTGTCGGACATCAATGGATGGCCAAAGAACCTGCGGGTCGAGGTGTGGGAAAGAGGGCGTCTGATTGACAGCATCGGCGCCACTGACTCGCCGCATAAGCGTGTGCTGGAGGTGCAGGACGGTCAGTACCAGGCGTACACGGTGCAAATCAACGGCGGGCGCCAACCGATAGGCGGCTACGGTGAGTTTCTGGTGGTTTTGTTAAATGCACTGCCGACGGCGGAGCGCCAGGCCTTGGGCTACACCCATGTGACGGGTGTTGAAGAACTGACACAGGAGATTGCGCGGCGACTGGAAACCCAGCCAGCGCTCGGCGACTCCCGGTTTAATATTGAAAAGCTGCTCGGTATGGAGCCACGCCCCTGGTTTAACCCGCCGCAACGGCTCAGTGATGGGCGTATTGGTTATCCGCTGAGCGGCGATGGCGGTTCAGGTGGCGTAGCGGCTGCGCAGGTGGCGCAGTGGCGCAAGTTGTTTCCGACCAAGACCGATGCAGAGGCGAGTGAGAGAGTCCTCAACCTGGGGGAATCCTTCGCGGAGCGACAGTCCGCCATCAATCAACTTTTTTCTGAACAGGAGGCCTTGAATGCCAGCCTGGAGCGATGGTGCTTGCTGGGCGATAGTGTGAACTTGAGCGCACACCTTCAAGCCTCTGAACGTATTCGACGTTGCTGGAGCCGACAGGAGTCCGTACGTGGTATGCCCTATGAGCTTTACCTCGACGACCTTGCCCTGAATGACCTGCCTGTGACGACTGCGAGCTTTTCCCACGTCGATCTGCTGAGCTTGAGGAACAATCAGTTGCAAACACTGCCGACAGAGTTCCTCCGGTGCTTTGGGTTTCTGCGCAGTCTCTCTGTTGATGGCAACCTGTTGGATCATGTGCCTCAAGGGTTGTCAGAGCTGCGGTATTTGCAGCAACTGAATTTGTCGAACAATCGTATTCGGCCCAATTTGCAGGATGTTCTGGGTCTGAAAGAGTTGACACGCCTGACCTGGCTGGACCTGTCCTATAACCCTCTGGGGCAAGGCAGCCGGCTGAACCTGTATCGTCTGAAGGCGTTGGAAGTCCTCAACCTCAAGAATACACACATCCATCAGTTGCCCCGGGGCGCGGTGACTCTGCGACGTCTGAGTACCTTCGATCTGCGCGACAATCAGCTTCATGTACTGACCGAAATGGATCTGGGCCTGAACCTCAATGTCCATCGTGCAATGGATTTGCAGGGCAACGAGTTGGCTGCGAGCACATTGGAGGTAATCCGCCAATACCAACAAAGACCGGGTTACCAGAATGTTCATTTCGGCGTGTCGGACGCTTCACTCACGGTGTTGTCTTCCGTTGACCCCTGGTTGATATCGATTCCCGCCGGCGAGACAGCGCAACGTCGAGCGCTTTGGTCTTTGATCGATGCGAATCGTAATTCCCAGAACTTTCGCGTGCTGCTAGGGGTTTTTGCCGCCTATCCGCCATTTTTAGCTGCCAAGTATCGAGCATTGCGCGAGGACATCAGCCGCAGAGTCTGGCAATTGATTGACTGCGCCACCCATGACACACACATTGAACGGGTTTTGTTTGAGCAGCCCTTGGAGTACATCCGGGCCCAGGCTGATGGCTGGCTGCTGTGCCTGAATGATCTGGAACTTGCAGTGTTGCCGTTGCAGATGCTGGCACCAGGCAGTCAAGCCGTGGCAGCAGACTTTTTGAATTATTACCGAGGATCTAATCGGATCGCGTCCATCAAGCAGCGGGCCACTTTAGACTTTCCAGCCCATTCAGGCGTTGAACACAGTATGTTCTTGCTGGGTTGTCGGCTCGCCTTGGCGCAGGATCTGAATCTACCCCTGCCGCTCACGATGCGTTTTTCTACACCCGTCGTGGAAATTGATCCGCAGGTGTTGAATGAATATCGCCTGGCCATTATTCGTGATGAGGCTCGAATCAATTGGCCGGATTTACTCAAGGATAAAGAATATTGGGTGACGTTTCTGGAGCTCAAATACCCGTTAATGTTTGAGGCGGCGCGAAGCCCGTACGATGAGCGGTATCAGCAGGCTTTAGAGCAAGTCCAAGTCGGGGATTTGAGCGAAAATGCTTACTTTATCAAGGGGGGCGAGATTGCTGTGGCAATGCTCTCAGCCAAGAATGACCTCGTTCTGCAGTTGACGGCGCAGGAATGGGCGGCATTTGTCGGCAGCGACTGACTGCGCTTATATCTGTATTGAATAAGCATCACACTTTGCGTGATATGGCCCGCCGGCCTTTCCCGGTATGATGTTCGCCCCCGCAGTCTGGATTGCGAATACGCCATGACCTTGCAGTACCCTACAATCGCCGATTGCGTCGGCAACACGCCCCTGGTCCGCTTGCAACGCATGGCGGGTGAAACCAGCAATACCTTGCTGCTCAAGCTCGAAGGCAACAACCCGGCCGGTTCCGTCAAGGACCGCCCGGCGTTGTCGATGATCACCCGCGCCGAGTTGCGTGGGCAGATCAAGCCGGGCGACACCCTGATCGAAGCCACCTCGGGTAACACCGGCATCGCCCTGGCCATGGCCGCGGCGATCAAGGGTTACAAGATGGTCTTGATCATGCCCGACAACGGCAGTGCCGAGCGCAAGGCGGCGATGACCGCCTATGGCGCCCAACTCATCCTGGTCACCCAGGAAGAAGGCATGGAAGGCGCGCGTGACCTCGCTGAGCGCATGGCCGCCGAAGGCCGTGGCGTGGTGCTCGACCAGTTCGCCAACGGCGATAACCCCGAGGCACACTACACCAGCACCGGCCCGGAAATCTGGCGCCAGACCCAAGGCAGCATCACCCATTTCGTCAGTTCCATGGGCACCACCGGCACCATCATGGGTAACTCGCGCTACCTCAAGGAGCAGAACCCGGCGATCCAGATCGTCGGCCTGCAACCGATGGAAGGCGCGGCCATTCCCGGTATCCGTCGTTGGCCTGAAGAGTACCTGCCCAAGATCTACAACGCGACGCGCGTGGACCGCATCATCGACATGGCCCAACGTGAAGCCGAAGACACCACCCGCCGTCTGGCGCGTGAAGAAGGCATCTTCTGTGGCGTGTCCTCCGGTGGCGCTGTGGCCGGTATGTTGCGTCTGTCCAAAGAAGTTGAAAACGCGGTGATCGTCGCGATCATCTGTGACCGAGGCGACCGCTACCTGTCGACCGGCATCTTCGACGAACCCAACTGATGGCCAAGCACGAGAGAGGCCTGCGCTTTCAGCCGACGGGCGGCAGCCGCGCCCCGCAGATTCCGGTGGGCAAGAAGCAACGCCTGACCATCGAACGCCTGGCTAACGATGGCCGCGGCATTGTGTTCTTTGAAGGCCGCACCTGGTTCGTCAATGGCGCGCTGGCCGGCGAAGAAGTCGAAGCGCGGGTGTTGGGCGCCCACGGCAAAATCGTCGAGGCGCGTACCGAGCGTGTGTTCAAGGCCAGCGAGCTGCGTCGCCCGGCACCGTGCGCGCACTTCGGCCGCTGTGGCGGTTGCAGCGTGCAGCACCTGCCCCATGACGAACAACTTGCCCTGAAACAGCGCATGCTCGCCGAGCAACTGACCCGTGTGGCCGGTGTCGAACCGCAAGAGTGGGCGGCACCGTTGAGCGGGCCGGAGTTCGGCTACCGTCGCCGCGCCCGTGTGGCGGTGCGCTGGGATGCCAAGGCCAAACAGCTTGAGGTGGGTTTTCGCGCCGTGGCCAGCCAGGATATCGTCGCTGTCGATGATTGCCCGGTGCTGGTACAAGCCTTGCAATCGATCATGCAGCGTTTGCCGAACATGCTGCGCCGCCTGAGCAAACCACAGGCGTTGGGGCATGTGGAGTTGTTCAGTGGTTCGTCGATTGCCGTGTTGCTGCGGCACATGGCGCCGCTGTCCGAAGCGGACCTGCAGGTATTGAAAGAATTTTGCACCTTCCATGACGCCCAATTGTGGCTGCATGGCGAGGGCCAGCCGGAGCCGGTAGAGCCGGGTCAGGCGCTTGGTTTTAGACTGGCGGCGTGGGATCTGGAACTGGCTTACCGTCCGGGAGATTTTGTCCAGGTCAACGCCGGAGTCAACGATGCGATGGTCGCCCAGGCCCTGGAGTGGTTGGCGCCAAAGGCCGAAGAACGGGTGCTGGACCTGTTTTGCGGGCTGGGCAACTTTGCCCTGCCACTGGCCAAACAGGTGCGCGAAGTGGTGGCGGTAGAGGGCGTGCAAGCCATGGTCGAGCGGGCGGCGCAGAACGCCGTCAGCAACAATTTGCATAATGTGCAGTTTTTTCAGGCCGATCTGTCCCAGCCTTTGACCGACGCGGAGTGGGCCAAACAGGGCTTTTCTGCGGTACTCTTGGACCCACCCCGTGACGGTGCCCTGGAGGTTGTGCGCAAGCTCGCCACCCTGGGGGCCAAGCGCTTGGTGTATGTGTCCTGCAACCCGGCCACGCTGGCGCGGGACACGGTTGAGTTGGTCAAGCAAGGCTACCGGCTAAAACGTGCCGGGATCCTCGACATGTTTCCGCAAACAGCGCATGTCGAGGCCATGGCGTTATTTGAAGCGGGCTAGGATGCCCGTTTAATCCGACTGGCCTGTCGTCTCCTGGGCCGTGACCTGTCAGGGAGTGGTACCTAGCCTAATGGTTGCACCGCTAGGGTTACGCAGCAGGTCAGCGATGATTTTTGGCGCATCCAAGGTGCGTCGTAGGGAAGGTAAGCAAGATGGTACAGGTGAGAGCACACCAGCCGATCAACACCGACGGCAGTATCAATCTCGAGGCATGGCTGGATCATGCCGTCAGTGTCGACCCGGCACTGGACCGTGAAGCCTTGAAAGCAGCCTGCGAGTTCGCTCGTGAGTCTGAACAGCAAGACAATGCGGCCAAGAACCTGTGGGCCGAAGGCACTTCAAGCTTTCGCACCGGGTTGGAAATCGCCGAGATCCTCGCCGATCTCAAGCTGGACCAGGATTCGCTGATCGCCGCCGTGCTTTATCGTGGCGTGCGTGAAGGGCATATCCCGTTGCCGACGGTCAGCCAGCGTTTCGGCGCGGTGGTGGCCAAGCTGATCGACGGCGTGCTGCGCATGGCCGCCATCAGCGCCAGCCTCAGCCCGCGTCAGTCCATGGTGCTGGGCACCCAGGGCCAGGTCGAAAACCTGCGCAAAATGCTGGTGGCCATGGTCGACGACGTGCGCGTCGCGCTGATCAAGCTGGCCGAACGTACCTGCGCGATCCGTGCGGTGAAGACCGCCGACGACGAAAAGCGCAACCGCGTGGCCCGCGAGGTGTTCGACATCTACGCGCCGCTGGCGCACCGCTTGGGCATCGGCCATATCAAGTGGGAGCTGGAGGATTTGTCCTTCCGCTACCTCGAACCCGACCAATACAAACAAATTGCCACGCTGTTGCACGAGCGGCGGCTCGACCGTGAGCGCTTTATCACCGACGTGATGGGCCAGCTGCGTTCCGAGTTGCAAGCCACCGGCGTCGACGCCGACATCAGCGGCCGCGCCAAGCACATCTATTCCATTTGGCGCAAAATGCAGCGCAAGGGCCTGGCCTTCAGCCAGATCTACGACGTGCGCGCCGTGCGCGTACTGGTGCCGGAAATGCGCGACTGCTACACCGCGCTGGGCATCGTGCACACGTTGTGGCGGCACATCCCCAAGGAATTCGACGACTACATCGCCAACCCCAAGGAAAACGGCTATCGCTCGCTGCACACCGCCGTGATCGGTCCCGAGGGCAAGGTGCTGGAAGTGCAGATCCGCACCCACGCCATGCACGAAGAGGCCGAGCTTGGAGTTTGCGCGCACTGGCGCTACAAGGGCACCGACGTCAAGGCCGGGTCCAACCAGTACGAAGAGAAGATCTCCTGGTTGCGCCAAGTGCTGGAATGGCACGAAGAACTGGGCGATATCGGCGGCCTGGCCGAGCAGCTGCGGGTGGATATCGAGCCGGACCGGGTCTATATCTTCACCCCCGACGGCCACGCCATCGACTTGCCCAAGGGCGCCACGCCGCTGGACTTCGCCTATCGCGTACACACCGAAATCGGCCACAACTGCCGGGGCGCCAAGATCAACGGGCGCATCGTGCCGCTCAACTACAGCCTGCAAACCGGTGAACAGGTCGAGATCATCACCAGCAAGCACGGCACGCCGAGTCGCGACTGGCTGAACCCGAACCTGGGCTACATCACCACATCGCGGGCGCGGGCGAAGATCGTTCACTGGTTCAAGTTGCAGGCACGCGACCAGAACGTCGCGGCCGGGAAGACCTTGCTTGAACGCGAATTGGCGCGCCTGGGCCTGCCACAGGTGGACTTCGACAAATTGGCCGAAAAAGCCAACATGAAGATCGCCGAAGACATGTTCGCAGCCCTCGGTGCTGGCGACTTGCGCCTGGCGCAATTGGTCAATCTGGCCCAGCAACTGGTCGAGCCGGAGCGCGGCAGCGAGCAGTTGGAACTGATTCCGCGCAAAGCCACCGGCTACAAGCCTGGCAAGCGCGGCGATATCCAGATCCAGGGCGTGGGCAACCTGATGACGCAAATGGCCGGCTGCTGCCAGCCATTGCCGGGCGATGCCATCGTCGGCTACATCACCCAGGGGCGTGGCGTGAGCATTCACCGCCAGGATTGCGCCTCGGTGCTGCAACTGGGCGGGCGCGAGCCCGAGCGCATCATCCAGGTCAGTTGGGGCCCGGTGCCGGTGCTCACCTACCCGGTGGACATCATCATCCGTGCCTACGACCGTTCCGGTTTGCTGCGTGACGTGTCGCAAGTGCTGCTCAACGAGCGCATCAACGTGCTGGCGGTCAACACCCGCTCGAACAAAGAGGACAACACCGCGTTGATGTCCCTGACCATCGAGATCCCGGGGCTGGACGCGTTGGGGCGGTTGCTGGGGCGGATTTCCCAGTTGCCGAACATCATCGAGACTCGGCGTAATCGCACACCTTGATGCGGTCTGAAAATATCTGTGGGCTGCTTTCTGTGGGAGCCGGGCTTGCCCGCGATGCAGGCGACTCGGTCTGTCTGATAGACCGAGTCGAGGCTGTCGCAGGCAAGCCAGCTCCCACATTAGATCTTCAGCGGTTCCAGACAATGGGCAGAGATTGACCGATGTATTCACTTGAAGACCTGCTGCACCTGATGAATCGCCTGCGCGACCCGCAATACGGGTGCCCGTGGGACATCAAGCAAACCTACGCGACCATCGTGCCGCACACCCTTGAAGAAGCCTACGAGGTTGCCGATGCCATCGAGCGCGGCGACTTTGATCATCTGCAAGGCGAGTTGGGCGACCTGTTGTTCCAGGTGGTGTATTACAGCCAGCTGGCGCGGGAAGAAGGGCGCTTTGAGTTTGCCGGGGTAATCGACAGCATTACGCGCAAGCTGGTTCGTCGCCATCCGCACGTATTCCCGACGGGTGATTTGTACGCGCCGCTGGATATTCCCCAGTTAAGCGAAGAACAGGTTAAAGAACGCTGGGAGCAGATCAAGGCCGAGGAGCGCGCAGAAAAATCCGACGCACCCGAGCAATTGTCCCTGCTCGATGACGTACCTGCGGCCTTGCCCGCGTTATCCCGCGCCGCCAAATTGCAAAAGCGCGCCAGCCAGGTAGGTTTCGACTGGCCGGCTGCCTTGCCGGTGGTCGACAACGTGCGTGAAGAGCTGGATGAAGTGCTCGAAGCCATGGCTGATAACGATTCGGTGGCGATCGCCGATGAGGTCGGTGACCTGTTGTTTGCGGCGGTCAACCTGGCCCGTCACCTCAAGGTCGACCCGGAAACCGCGCTGCGTGGCGCCAACGCCAAGTTCGAACGACGTTTCCGATTTATCGAACAGGCATTGCGCGATACGCACAAACCCATAGAAGATTGCACCCTCGAAGAGTTGGACGCCCTGTGGGGCGAAGCCAAACGCCAGGAAAAGAATGTGTCCAGCTGCGGTTGAGCAGTTGCCTAAGTGAGTAAGCACCATGAGCCTTTCCCTTCGCGACCAGTTGCTCAAAGCAGGTCTGGTCAACCAAAAGCAGGCCAAGCAGGTCGGCAAAGACAAACAGAAGCAGCAGCGCCTGGTCCACAAGGGCCAGATCGAGGCTGATGACACCCAGGCGCGCCTGGCCGCCGAAGCGCATGCCGAAAAGGTCAAGCGCGACCAGGAACTGAACCGCCAGCAGCAGGAAAAAGCCGAGGCCAAGGCCCGCACGGCCCAGGTTAAACAACTGATCGAAACCTCGCGCCTGCCCAAGCTGACTACCGAGGACTACTACAACTTCGTGGATGACAAGAAGGTCAAGCGCCTGTCGGTCAACACGTTGATGCGCAACAAACTGAGCAACGGCTCCCTGGCGATCGTGCACCACGGTGGCGGCTACGAGGTGATCCCGCGTGAAGCGGCGCTGAAGATCCAGGAGCGCGCACCAGAGCGTATCGTGCAGCTCAATATCCTCACCGAAAGCCAGGTGCCGGATGAGGACGATCCATACGCGGCCTACCAGATCCCGGATGATCTGATGTGGTAAGGCGTTAAAAACAACAAACCCCGCTCAAAAGGCGGGGTTTGTGTTTTTAACCTGCAGCTTCAGCCGATCACCAATCCACTGCATAACTCACGCTGAAGGTACGCCCTTCAGCGTTCGGGTACGGCGCACGGGCGTTGGCCTGGGCAAACATGTTCTGGTAATTGCGGTTACTGAGGTTGTAGATCGCGCCTTCCAGGCGACCGACTGGCAACCTGACCGAACCGAGCAGATCGACCAGCGTATAACCTTTGATATCGCGGCCGTTGTTGTCTTTGGCCGCGGCGTCATAGTCGGCCAGTTGCATGCCTTGCAGGCGCAGGCTGTAGTCGCCACGGTCATAACCGACAAAGGCGGTGGTCTTGGCAGGCGAGATACGTGTGGCGGGGAGGTCGATCCATTTACCGTTTTGCTGGGTCTCGCCTTTGGCGTAGGCGTACGTGCCGCCTACCGACCATTGATCGGTGACGTTGTAGGTCAGGCTGGTTTCGATGCCGCGCACGCGCTCTTTCTGGTTGATCAGGCGCAACACACGGTCATTGGCATCATAAAACTGGGTGACGTCCGAGGTGTTCTCATACGCGGTGACATTGGCCAGCCACTTGTCCCAGTTGCCACGCCAGCCCAGCTCGTAACTGTCGACCTTGAGGGCTTGGGCGTTCAGGTCCTGGATGTCGTATTTGCTGTTGACGTCCCGCAGGAAGCGCTGGATATCCGGCAGGGAAAACCCCTGGCTGAAATTGACGAACACGTCCTGGTTTTCATTCAGGTGGTACACCGCACCCAGGTTGTAGAGCGTGTCATCGTATTTGAGGGTGCCGCCCGGCAGTGTGGCGCGGTTGCCGGTCTGCACGATCTCGCCGTAGGCAATGCTGTCGGACACTTCGCTTTCGATCCACTCACGACGGATGCCGCCACGTAAGGTCCAGTCATCGATATCGTAGGACAGCTGGCCAAAAATGGCTTTGGTGGCGGTTGCGATGTCCGGGCCCATCTCAAAGGTGGTGCCGGTCTTGGTATAGCTCAGGCCGTTGACCCGGTATTGGTCGCCGCGTTGGCGCGAGGTTTCATGGTCATAGTCGGCGCCCCAGACCAGGTTACCGGTCGCCGAGCCGATGTCCGGCATTTGTGTATCAATCGCTGCCCGCACACCATAGACGTCTTGCACACTGTTGTTGTCGGACACCCCGGCACGGCCGCGAGACAGGTCGGGGAAGAACAGTGCGTCGGCACGCCGCCAATAACTTTCGACCTGCAAGCCCTGGCCGTAGAAGTCCTTGTCGGCGTAATTGAGGTTGACCGCCTGGTTGTGGGTGAAGGGTTGGTCATCCAGGTCCAGGCCTTTTACCGCGACGGCAGTGCTGGTGATGCGTGGGTTCTTGGTGTAGCGGGTGTCCTGTTCATCTTTATAGTCTTGCAGCGACAGGCTGATCTTCTTGTCGTCATCCAGCTCGTAGCCGAAGCGACCTTGCAGGTCGTAGGTGTCGGTGTCCATGTTGCTGCCCTGGGACGTGTCCTGGGGAATGCGTTTGCCGTTACCGTCGAACTGGTCGTTGCGTTGCACCGTATTGCCCGACACATACCAGTCCACCGGGCCTTTGCGGCCGGTGGCACTTTGGAAGGCTTCGTAGGAAAACCCCTTGTGGCTGAAATTGTTACCGGCGGTCATGCCGATCTTGCTGCTGAAGGCCAGGTCTTCGCCTTTGTTGCGCTTGGTAATGATGTTGATGATGCCGCCTGAGGCGCCGGCGCCGTAGACGCTGCTGGCGCCGGAAATCACTTCGATGCGCTCGATGCTTTCCGGTGCCACGCTGTTGAGCTGGCGGAAGTTGTCACGCGTGGCGTTCTGGGACACGCCATCAATCAGGATCAGCGTGTTGCGCCCGCGCAGCGTTTGGCCGAAGTTGCTCATGCCACCGCTGGAGGGTGCTATGCCCGGGACCAGTTGCCCGAGGATATCGGCAACCCGGCGTCCTGCTGCTGTCTGCTGGCGGATCTGTGCTTCGTCGATGACCTGCACCGAGCCTGGGATCGCGGCAATGCTGGTTTCACTGCGAGTGGCCGAAACGACCGTCGCCTGCAATTGCAGGTTGGTAGCCGCCGCTGGCGCGTCTTCAGGTTGATCGGCCCAGACAGGCGCGCTTATCGAACCGAGCAGGGGCAGCAGGACGGCCCATTGTGATTTGTTCATGATCTTGCCTTTGAGTTATTAGAAGTATTGACAGAAAAATCGGAAGTCTCAGGTGTTCGGGTGAACGAACGGATGGCGCGGATACCCAGGGCCGCCAAGGCATAGGTCAGTGCCACCAGCCAAAAGCTGTGCGCCAAGCCCACCATTGCCATGCCGACGCCACCCAACAGCGCACCGCACAACGCGCCACCTTTTGCGGCGCTATTGCCCAGGCCCAAGGCAAACCCCTGCTGGCTGGGTGCAACGGTGTTGGCGATCAACGTGTAGGCGACCGGCAGCAGCGCGCCTTGCCACACGCCCCACAGCAGCCGGCTGGCGAGGAACCCCAGCCATTCGCCGGCCATCGCCGTGAAGGCCAGCGTCAAGGCGCAAAACCACGTGACCCATTCGATGATGCGTAATGTTTGCGCCGCGGGGTGTCGGTCAAACAGGCGGCCCCACAGCGGCGCGGACAGCGCGAGCGTCAGTGCGCTGGCGGCGTAGCTGGCGCCGATCAGCCAGGCAGGAGCGTGTAGAACATCGGCGACGTACAGGGCATAAAACGGTTGGGGCATCATCTTGGCGGCCTGGATCAGCACGATGATGGCGAGCATTGCGCCGAGCCAGCCTTTGGGCAGTGCCGTAGGCGTTGAGGCGCGTACCGGTCTTGAGCGCGGCGCATCGCTGGGTAGAAACAGGCTGATCAGCGCGCACAGCAGGCAGACCGCCGTGGCGCTGTAGCACAGCAACGCGAAACCGGAAATATCCATCAGCCAGCCACCCAGCACCGGCCCGGCCAGCGAGCCCACGGCGGTGGCCGATTGCAACCGCGCCAGAATGTGCCCGCGCCCACCTTCGGCGCAGTACGCCAGCGCATAGGCTTGGGCTGCTGCAATAAAACCTGCCAGCGCACCTTGCGCCACGCGGATGACCACCAGCAGCCACGGGTCGGTGGTGACAGCGGCCAGCGCCTGGCATACCGCCAGGGCCAGCAGCGCGCGAATGATCATCGGCTTGTGGCCGGTACGATCACCCAGGCGCCCCCACATTGGCGTGAGGATCATCGCCGCCATCATCGGCCCGGCATACACCAGCGACGACAGCAGGCCGGTGTACTGGGCGTTGGCAACGCCCAGCAGTTTCTGGATCTGCAACGGCCAGAAGGGGCCGCTCATCTCCATGGCGCCCATCGACACCAACTGAATCACCACCAACAGACGCAATGCAGTGTTGTTAGCCGACATTGGCGGCAGTGCTCAGCGGGTTCGGCAGGCGTCCGACGATATCGGCGTGGCTTTCCATCAGGCGCATGCGCATAAACGACTTGGCTGGCCAGTCCTGCTCCAGCAGCGCGGCACGTTCGGTCTGCCAACGTTGGGGTTCGACCTGGCTGCGCAAATCATCGAAACACTCGCGGACCTGGGCTGACAGCTCGTCCCACAGCAGCCCCTCCGGAATATCGAAATGGCGCGCACTGAGCAATACCAGTTCGCCCAAGTGGCACATGAACACGGTGTGCAGCAACTTGTCGCGCACGAAGCCGGCATCGTCGTACAAGGTCATCTTCGGGTCGTGCAGTTCGATGTCGAGGCCATGGGCATGCAAGGTCTTGCGGTCGATGCGGATATCACCGAAATCACGCAGCAACAGGCGGTTTGCTTGCCCGTTTGTGCCCATGACCATAAAGGAGTTCTGCTGATGAGCCTCGAAGGCCACGCCATAACGCAAGTACATGCCCAGCAGTGCCGGCACTGCAATCGATGCATAGTCTTTAAAAAACGCCTGCATGGCCTGCGCGTCATCAGCGCCTTTGCTCAGGCGTACCCACTGCTTGAGCAAGGGGTGCCCATGCTGATCAATGGCAAACAGGCTGCCTACCGGAATGGCCATTTCGCCCGGTTCGAGCAGGCTCTGCGGGTTGTCACGGTACAGGACGGCCAGGTGCCGGGAGTGCTCGTCATTGGCAGGTTGTGGTTGGAAATGCACGCCGAGTCGTTCGGGCACGATGCTGAGAATAGGTTGAATTTGCGGTTCGCGTGCCAGGATGGTTTGCAGTAAATGGCTGATCCGTGGCCCCATGCGCGCGGAGCGTGGCGACACTGTGCGCTGCACACTGGTCAAGCGCAGCGACACGGGAAGTTTAACCATTGGCGCGTCGCACCGGCCTTCAGGCAACACGGTCCTGAATGACATGGTGGGGTGGGCGGTGAACGCGACGATGTCGCTCAGCACCAGCAGCCTGTCACCGATTTCATTGGCGAACAGTTGCGGCAGCTCTTGGCGAGCTTGCCAAGGGTGAGCGGGCATCGGCAGGTAGTCGCCAGCCTCAAGGCCTTGAGCGCTTAAGTGCGCTGTCAGTTGGCGGGCGGCCTGCGGGAAGTGGTTTTGCCACCACTGCCAGTAATCTGCAGTACCGGCCAGGCTTTCGACATGGGCGAACTGGCGGTGCAGCGCGCAGAGCAATACCGGAAAGCGCGCCTCGAACTCCGGCGAGAATTCAATCACCTGCTCTGTACCCAAGCCCAACTTCGTCTTGTAGTTGGGGTGCCATGGATGGCCCAAGGTGCCCCACTGCTCGAGTACTGATGTCGGGTTGGAAACGCTTGGGTTGTTCTTGAGGTAGCTGAGCAAATTGTTTTGATGCGCGGGGGCCATTGCGGCGTGCAGCTCGAGGGTCCACTGCTCGTGGAAGGCGAGGCACAGCGTATCGTTGATAAAGCTGTCGTCTATCTCCCGGTTGAGGCGGCTCAAGACGTCTGGGGCGGCAGATGATTCGAGGCTGCTGTTGAGTAATGTCAGCAACTGCGAGGGGAATCGGATTTTCTGTTCGGGCTGGCCAGCGCGCAGGACACTCACCGTGCCGCGCAAATCCCAGCTGGCCATGTGGCCTGGGCGCAGGTGATCAAAACATAGGCGGGTGTGGTCGGGTAGCTCCAGCCAGCAGCGATTGTGTTCGTCATAAGTGCGTGTGGTGGGGTTGAGCAGGCCTTCACGGAACAGGGCTTGGATCAGGCGCTGGAAGCTGCGTTCGGCGGCAGGTGCGAGGGTGTCGATCAGGGCATCAAGCGTGACGTGCTTAGCCAGGAATTGGCGAGTGGAGAGTGCTTCACCCCAGCGTTCCAGCAGTAGTTTTTCCGGTGTGGCGACCTGTCCGTGCATCAAATCGAACTCCTTATCCGTAGGGCTGAGTGAAAAGCGAACGGATACTATCGAGAATCATTACCAAATGTCTATTTGTTGTTACGCTTTTTGCGGAAACGATTATTCAGGGGCGAAAGGAGGGCGGTTCGAAGCCGGAGAGAGCGACCATGCAGGTCTGGAATCAGGGTTGAAGGGGCTAAGTCAGGCTGGTTCAGTGTCTTTGAGGTGACTTGTAGTACGAAGCCTGAGGTTCTGTAGGGTGTGTCTGCTTTCATGCGGTCGTGGCAGAACACAGAAAAACGGTGGCTGTTAGAAACGAAAAACCCCGCTCAAAGGCGGGGTTTTTGTGTGTAGGCACACCAGCTGCTGTGTGGGGCTGGGTGGCTACCAGATTTCAGAGTTTCAGGAGCCTTCAGCCTGGCGTTTCATCTCAAGAGATTCGAGCTCGTTTTTATAATTGTGGGCTTCGTTCTCGTTGTGGAACATGCCGACCAGTTGGTCTTGTTGATGTACATCCCAGATGTGAATCCCATGGCCCAGTGCTTCGTGAGACATGTGTGCATCGTCGCGTTCAGTTACTTTTACAGTCATCTGCTTGCTCCAATCTCTGGTTGATCTGCGGCAAGTCGTCGCAGGCCTCTTTTATATGTTTTGTTAGCTTGCTAAGTAAACCGATTTTGCGCGCAACTATTTATTGCAGGAAATGCAACAGTGCTGCAGGCCACGCAAATCGCGACATTGCGTCGCAGGGTGCTGAGTTTTATGACAAAAGTTTCATGTTCGGATGGGCTTAAAGTCTTGTGGTGACCGTGTTGGCCCTATCGCAGGCAAGCCAGCTCCCACATTTGAAATGCATTCACCTGTGGGAGCTGGCTTGCCTGCGATAGCGGTAGTGGTTTCAACACAAAACCTCCAGGCGAAAAAAAGCCCCGCATTCAGCGAGGCTCTTTTTAATCACATCACGGTATCAGCTACCTTTGATAGCCTGGCCATCAACGGTACCGTCCTGCAGCATGATGTTGTATTCCTTGCCGTCGGTTTCCACCTGGCGCAAGGCTACCAAAATGCCGCCCAGGTCCTTGGCAAACCACATCTGGGTGATGCGCTTGCTTTGCGTCGGGTCACGTACACGTTCAACCTTGATCGCATCGATGGCGCCGACCTTGGTCTGGACCTTTTCCGGGCCGATTACGCGGAAGTCGTAGGTGTCGGTGTCGGTGCCTTCAACGACGATGTAGCTCATGCTCTTCTTGCCGGCCGCCACATCGCGTTGCAGTGCCAACTGGTAAGTCGACTTGTCGAGCATGCCGCTTTGCAGGGCGACGTTGACCGGGTCTTTGTTTTCAAAGCCGGTGACTTTCTTGGCCGTCTGGTCGAAGTCCAGGTTGATCTTCTTCGACTTGCCCAGGCCGCCACGCTCGAAGCTGTAGCTCACGGGCTGCAGGGCATCTTTGTCGAGACGGATAACGCTGGTCTCGGTGAGGCTGGCGATCATCATGGACGCCTTGAAATTCAAGGTCCACGAGCCATTGTCATTCTTGACCAGGCTGCGCTCGGCCGAGCCGCTCATGGGCAACTGCTTCCAGTCGGCGGTGTAGCTGGCGGAGAAAGGGTGAAGGTCTGCTGCTTGCACAGCGGGCAAGGCGAACAGCGCAAAAGCGAAGAGCAGGGCGCGACGCATAAAATCTCCTAGGTTCGAATCAAGTGGCCGCTGGCCGCGAGTAACTGACCGTCCAATAATGCACCCTGTTCGCCGAGAATCAATCGTCCCTCGGCAAACCAGCGAACAGCCAGCGGGTAAATCCTGTGTTCCTGGGTGTGAACCCGTTGCGCAAGTGTCTGCGCCGAATCTGCAGACTCTACCGGAACCACTGCCTGTACGACCAGAGGCCCGCCATCGAGTTCCTCGGTGACAAAGTGCACGCTGCAGCCATGCTCCGTGTCGCCGGCCTCAAGGGCGCGTTGGTGTGTGTGTAACCCTTTGTATTTGGGCAGCAGGGACGGGTGAATATTGAGCAGGCGCCCTTGGTAGTGCCGCACGAAATCGGCGCTGAGGATGCGCATGAAACCGGCAAGCACCACGAGTTTGGGATTGAAGGCGTCGATCAGTTCGATCAAGGCGCTGTCGAAGGCCTCGCGACCTTCGAAAGCCTTGTGATCCAGGGAGCGGGTGTCGATACCCGCGTCCCTGGCGCGTTGCAGGCCGTAGGCGTCGCTGCGGTTGGAGATCACCGCAGCGATGCGCACCGGGCTATCGCCGGTGCGCGTGCTGTCGATCAGGGCCTGCAAGTTACTGCCGGTGCCGGAGAGCAGCACCACGACATCACAGGTCTCAGGCATCAGTGAGCCTTGAGGTTCTTCAGTTCAACCTGGGCCGCGCCTTCTGGAGCGGTTGCGATCTGGCCGATAACCCAAGGCTGCTCGCCCGCTTCACGCAGTACGTTCAGCGCGGTTTCAACGTGCTCTTGAGCCACGCAGATAACCATGCCTACGCCGCAGTTCAGCACGCGGTGCATTTCGGTTTCGTTGACATTGCCTTGCGCTTGCAGCCAGTCGAACACGGCAGGACGCGTCCAGCTTGCCACGTCGACAATCGCCTGTGCGCCTTTAGGCAGCACGCGCGGGATGTTGTCCAGCAGGCCACCACCGGTGATGTGGGCCATGGCTTTGACGGCGCCGGTGTCCTTGATCAGCTTGAGCAAAGGCTTCACGTAGATGCGGGTCGGGGCCATCAGCAGGTCGGTCAGCGGCTGGCCGTCGAGCTGGGTATTCTCGATGTCGGCGCCGGACACTTCGATGATCTTGCGGATCAGCGAGTAGCCGTTGGAGTGCGGGCCGGACGATGGCAGGGCGAGCAGGGCGTCACCGGCTGCGACTTTGGAACCGTCGATGATTTCAGCTTTTTCGACAACACCGACGCAGAAACCGGCCAGGTCGTAGTCTTCGCCTTCGTACATGCCTGGCATTTCAGCGGTTTCGCCGCCGACCAGAGAGCAACCCGACAGCTCGCAGCCGGCGCCGATGCCGGTGACCACTTGAGCAGCGGTGTCCACGTTCAGCTTGCCGGTGGCGTAGTAGTCGAGGAAGAACAGCGGCTCTGCGCCACACACCACCAGGTCGTTGACGCACATGGCAACCAGGTCAATGCCGATGGTGTCGTGCTTGTTCAGGTTCAGCGCCAGGCGCAGCTTGGTGCCCACGCCGTCGGTGCCGGACACCAGCACAGGCTGCTTGTAGCCGGCCGGGATTTCGCAGAGGGCGCCAAAACCGCCCAGGCCGCCCATGACTTCGGGGCGCGCAGTGCGCTTGGCGACGCTCTTGATGCGTTCGACCAATGCTTCACCGGCGTCGATGTCTACACCGGCGTCCTTGTAGCTCAGGGAGGGTTGCTTGCTCATGATCCAGGCCTTTAGGGGGGATTTCTGGGTAACGACCGAGCCGGCAGGCGCTTTTGGTAAAAGGCCCAGCCGCTGACGGTCTGCGAAGGCGCGCGATTTTATCAGGCTTGAGGGGCAGCGGCCATCCTCGGGCCGACGGGCAGGGCCATATAGGTTAAAAAAGCCGGTTAAAAAAATGCTAAACGTGCCGGTAATGGCGTGTATTAAGGTATAGCCTTTAACCCGCTATCGTTATGACAGTACAAAAACTGCCATGACCCTGTGAATGTTTTACCGGCTGCTGTGGTCACAGCCTTGCCAAGCCGAGTTCACGCGGTCTGTTCCAGCCGCTAAATTTGTCGTTCGGGAATCTTCCATGCGTCTGTGTAATTTCTTCTTTGTAGGCTGCTTGTCGTTGGTCAGCCTGGCGAGTCATGCCGAAACCCTCAATGGCCTTTATCAAGTACTTGAACCGGTTGCCAGCCAGTCGCCCCAAGAGCGTGACCAGGCCACCCAGCGCGCCGTGCAAACCCTGGTGATCCGCCTGACCGGCGATGCCAAGGCTGCCGACGGCCCAGGCCTGGCGGCGATTCGCAAAGACCCGCAGCAAATCATCAGCCAATACGGCTACGACGCCGGCCCGCCGGAAAGCCTGCAAGTAGACTTCGACCCTGTGAGCACTGATCGCGCATTGCGTGAGGCCGGCCTGTCGATCTGGGGCAGCAATCGGCCGTCGATCCTCGGCTGGTGGCTCAACGATTCCACTGACGGCAGCAGCCTGGTCGGTGATGGCCAGGCGATAGCCGGTGCACTGCGCCGTGCCGCACAACACCGCGGCTTGCCGTTGCGTTTGCCCTTGGGTGACCTGGATGAGCAGGTCGTCGCCACTGCACCGAATCTGGAAAGTGCCGATGCCACGCCCTTGCGCGCCGCCTCCGAACGCTACGGCGCCGACGCGTTGCTGGCCGTGCACGCGCGCCAGGAAGGCAGCCAGTGGCAGGCCAAATGGCGCCTGTGGCTGGGCGACAAAAGCGAGCAGGGCACCGCCCAGGGCGCTGACACTGGCGCGGTGGCCGATGCCGTGATGTTGGCGGTCAGTCAAAAACTGGCACCGCGTTTTGCCGTCAAGCCAGGTGTGAGCACCGAACAGTTGCTCGAAGTGCAGGGCATGAATCTGGAGCGCTATGCCGCTTTGGGCCATCTGCTCGAACCCTTCGGCGCTCAACCGCAGTTGGTAGATGGCAATCGCATTGTGTACCGGGTCAACGGCAGTGCCGATCAGTTGCGCACTCAGTTGAGCCTGGCCAAGTTGCAGGAAGTGCCTGCGGGCGAAGCGCCGGTTCAACCGCCGGTAGCCGATGGTACGCAGCCGCCGGCTGCCCCGGAGCCCCAGGCGCAGTTACGTTTTCGTTGGTAGGTGATCTTCCTTCTATATAGATAGAAGGAAACAAATGATAGATGGAGTGGTTTATGGCGGATACGCGTCGTTGGGTGTGGCTTGGTGGGGTTGTCCTGCTGTGCGTTTTTGTGTTCTTGCTGCATTCGATCCTGACGCCGTTCCTGGTGGCGTTGCTGCTCGCCTATCTGTTCGATCCCGTGGTGGATCGACTGGAGAAAATCGGCATGTCGCGCACCTGGGGTGTGGTGACGGTGTTTGCGCTGTTCACATTGATCATCACGGTGCTGGTGTTGGTGTTGGTGCCGATGCTGGCCAAGCAGCTGTTCCGTCTCTATGAGCTGGCGCCGCAAATGCTCGACTGGTTGCAGCACACTGCGATGCCGTGGGCTCAGGCCAAGCTGGGGCTGGCGGATGGCTTCTGGAAGTTCGACAAGGTCAAGGCCGCGATCAGTGAGCATATGGGCCAGACCACCGACATTGTCGGTGTGGTGCTCAGCCAGGCCACGGCCTCCAGCCTTGCATTGATCGGCTGGCTGACCAACCTGGTGCTGATCCCGGTGGTGGCGTTCTACCTGCTGCGTGACTGGGACATCATGATGGCCAAGATCCGCAGCCTGCTGCCACGCAATAACGAAGAGCGCATCGTTTCCCTGGCACAAGAGTGCCACGAGGTGCTTGGCGCGTTTGTACGCGGTCAGTTGCTGGTAATGCTGGCGCTGGGGATCATCTATGCCGCCGGCTTGATGGCGATTGGTTTGGAGCTGGGACTGTTGATCGGCTTGATCGCCGGCTTGGCCGCCATCGTGCCGTACATGGGCTTTGTGATTGGCATCGGCGCCGCGCTGGTGGCCGGGCTGTTCCAGTTTGGCGGCGACCTGTACCCGATGCTTGGGATCGTGGCGGTATTCATGGTCGGCCAGGCTTTGGAAGGCATGGTACTGACGCCGTTGCTGGTGGGTGACCGCATTGGCTTGCACCCGGTAGCGGTGATCTTTGCGATCCTGGCGGGTGGTGAGCTGTTTGGCTTTACTGGCATCTTGCTTGCGCTGCCGGTGGCGGCGGTGATCATGGTGTTGGTGCGCCACGTCCATGATCTATATAAGGATTCGGATGCGTATACCGGGGTTGAAGACCCGGACCTGTAACCGTTTCGCAACAAACCCGGCCTAAGCCGGGTTTGTTGTTTCTGGGGCGGGGTGTCAAACAAATTGCGCAAATCGCCCCAAGTTAACGCAAACCTTTGATTTTGCTTGTGGTCTGCTGCATTGTGCGCCCGGCTTCACGGGTATAAACTTTGCAAACTTTACACAGAGGCCACTAACGGTTCGTTTGGAGCCGTTCAGTCAGCATGAAACCGATTCAGCTGCCCTTGGGTGTGCGTCTGCGTGACGACGCCACCTTTATCAATTACTACCCAGGCGCCAATGCCGCTGCACTCGGCTATGTCGAGCGGCTCTGCGAAGCCGACGCCGGGTGGACTGAAAGCCTGATCTATCTGTGGGGCAAACACGGCGTGGGGCGTACCCACCTGTTGCAGGCCGCGTGCCTGCGCTTCGAGCAGATGGGCGAGCCGGCGGTTTACTTGCCGCTGGCTGAGTTGATGGACCGTGGCATTGGCATCTTCGACCACCTTGAGCAATACGAACTGGTGTGCCTGGATGACCTGCAGGCCATCGCCGGCAAGGCAGATTGGGAAGAGGCGCTGTTTCACCTGTTCAACCGCCTGCGTGACAGCGGCCGGCGCTTGCTGATTGCTGCGTCCACCTCGCCGCGTGAGCTGCCGGTGAAACTGGCTGACCTCAAATCACGCCTGACCCTGGCGCTCATCTTTCAAATGCGCCCACTCTCCGACGAAGACAAGCTGCGTGCCCTGCAATTGCGCGCATCGCGCCGTGGCCTGCACCTGACCGACGAAGTCGGGCACTTTATTCTCACCCGTGGCACCCGCAGTATGAGCGCGTTGTTCGATTTGCTCGAACAGCTCGATCAAGCCTCCTTGCAGGCCCAGCGCAAGCTGACCATTCCGTTTCTCAAGGAAACCCTCGGCTGGTAGCCAGCCCTTGTCCAGTGGGGTTTTCGGCAACTTCCAGGCGCCAGAAAACCTGCGTTTGGGCCGGTTTGGCCACGCAACAGGCATGAATAGGGTGTTAAGGGCTTAGATGTCATAGTCCAAACCAGAAGTCACATAGATCACGATTGAATTTGCAAATCGATGTGATAGAGGGCATAGTCTCGACTTCTTTACACATCAGCCACGGTCGTGCCCATGCTAAATCGCTTTGCACCCCTCGTGCCTCTCGCACTCGTTACCCTGTTGTTTGGTTGCGCCACCCACACTCAAAACGTGGCTGAGCAGCAAAAACCACAGGTTCAAAATCAGGCAAAGTTCGTTGCAGCGCAGTCTTCTACTGTTTATGAAGAAGCTCTTTATAAAGAAGAGCAGGCTACTGAGAAAGAACTCGCTGCCTTCGCCGGCAACAAGCCTTACCAGCTTCCCGTTCTGGCCGACAGCATCCTCGAACGCGGCATGTCCCTGATCGGTACCCGTTACCGTTTCGGCGGTACCTCTGAAGCCGGTTTCGACTGCAGCGGCTTTATCGGCTACCTGTTCCGTGAAGAAGCCGGCATGAATTTGCCACGCTCTACACGCGAAATGATCAACGTGGATGCACCGTTGGTCGCACGCAACAACCTCAAGCCCGGTGATCTGCTTTTCTTTAGTACGGCAGGCCGTGGTCGTGTAAGCCACGCCGGTATCTACTTGGGCGATAACCAGTTTATCCACTCCAGCAGCCGTCGCAGTGGCGGTGTTCGAGTCGACAACCTGGGTGACAGCTACTGGAGCAAAACCTTCATCGAAGCCAAGCGCGCCCTCGCCATGGCCCCGACTACGGTTACCGCTAGCAAGTAAAGTTAAAGTGATACTTGAAGTTTGACGCGTAAGCGCTAGAATCCCTGGACATTGTTGTAATCCGTTCGCGCGAGCTTTGCTTGCGCGTTCTGGTTTTCAGCGTTCGGCAGCGAAAGCCGCATCCAGATCAGGATTGTTCTGCCCATGTCGACCTCAGCCCGCCTCATTCTTCTTGTTTGCGCCGCGCTCCTCAGCGCCTGCGCAAGCCGTCCACCGCCGCCTGCGCCTGTCGCGGTCAAGCCCAGGCCGGTGTTCAACTATTCGACCCAAAATTTCTCGCCAGCTGCCGAAGACGTGCTCTTCCGTGCGCTGGGCCTGGTCGGCACGCCTTACCGTTGGGGCGGCAACACCCCGGACTCCGGGTTCGATTGCAGCGGCCTGATCGGCTTTGTGTACCGTGACGCCGCCGGCATCAGCCTGCCGCGCACCACCCGCGAACTGATCGTGATGCGCGCTCAGGATGTGAGCGAAAACAACCTGCAAACCGGCGACCTGATCTTCTTCGCCACCGGCGGCGGCTCGCGAGTAAGCCACGCAGGTATCTACGTGGGTGAAGGGCGATTCGTACACGCCCCGCAAACGGGCGGTACGGTGAAGCTGGACACCTTGTCCAAGGCCTATTGGCAGAATGCCTACCTGAGCGCCAAGCGCGTGTTGCCGGCAAGCCTGGCGCGTAATCCTTAAGCCACTCGGGCCCAAGTGTCTGAGCCGGCTTGTGTGGGAGCTGGCTTGCCTGCGATTCAGGCGGCTCGGTCTGTCAGTTAAACCGAGGCGATTCCATCGCAGGCAAGCCAGCTCCCACATGGGCCCCATACAAGGCAGTTACTTAACCGCCGACACCCGCCACACCTTATTCCCCACATCATCGGCCACCAGCAAATCCCCTTGCTGATCAATCACCACGCCCACCGGCCGGCCCATGGCTTTTTCGTCTTTATTGAGAAACCCGGTCAGCACGTCCACCGGCTGCCCCTTGGGTTGCCCACCCTCGAACGGCACGAAGATCACCTTGTAGCCACTTTGCGGTTTGCGGTTCCACGAACCATGCTGGCCAATAAAAGCGCCGTTGCTGAACTGTGCCGGGAGTTTACTGCCCTCGGCAAACGTCAACCCAAGGGACGCGGTATGCGGCCCCACGGCATAGTCCGGGGCGATGGCCTTGGCGACCAGGTCGGGGTTTTGCGGTGAGACCCGCACGTCCACATGTTGGCCGTAGTAACTGAAGGGCCAGCCATAAAACGCGCCATCCTTGACCGAGGTGATGTAGTCCGGCACCAGGTCGCTGCCGATTTCGTCGCGCTCGTTGACCGCCGTCCACAGCTTGCCGCTCTGCGGTTCCCAGGCCATGCCATTGGGGTTGCGCAAACCGGAGGCAAAGATACGGTGCTGGCCCGTGGCGCGGTCGACCTCCCAGATCGCCGCTCGGCCTTCCTCCGCCGCCAGGCCGTTCTCACCGACATTGCTGTTGGAGCCGACACTCACATACAACTTGCTGCCGTCCTTGCTGGCCACCACATTTTTGGTCCAGTGGTGGTTGATACTGCCGCCCGGCAGGTCGACCACCTTGGTACCGGCCTCCTTGATCGCGGTTTCACCCGGCTGGTAAGGGAAGCGCAGCAGCTTGTCCGAATCGGCGACGTACAGGTCGTTACCCACCAGGGTCATGCCAAACGGTGAATTGAGGTTCTCCAGAAACACCGTGCGCGTCTCGGCCACGCCATCATGGTCGGCATCGCGCAGCAGTGTGATGCGGTTCGGGCTCGGCACGCCCGCGCCCGCGCGGCCCATGACCTTCTCCATCACCCAGCCACGAATGCCCGTGGCGTCATCCGGTTTGGGTGGCGAATTGGTTTCGGCTACCAGCACATCCCCGTTAGGCAAAACGTAGAGCCAGCGCGGGTGATCCAGGCCTTCGGCAAATGCCGCTACTTGAGTCCCGGCAGCGGCTGTCGGCTTGGCACCCTCCGGCCAGCCGATCGCCGGGGCGATGTTTACGGTGGGGATCAGGGTTTTGTTCGGCTCCGGCAGCTTGGGCGATGGCCCGGTGCCGTCCGAGACCTGCAGGGTAGAGCTTTCACCGCAGGCGGCGAGGGTGCCTGCCAGCATGATCAGTAAGGCGAGTCTGGTTTTGTACATGGTTTTCTCCTTAATACCTGTAAAGGTAGAGAAGCGCGGCAGTCGGATGGTTCAAGTGCAAGGCCAGCTTTAATTGACGCTCCACCCCCAACCCACTAACCTTCGCGGCTTGTTCCAGGTGCTCTGTGGCCCATGTGCCGACAGAGTGAAACAGGGAAGCCGGTGAGTGAGCGCGTTTGTACACAGCGCAGCCGCAATTCCGGCGCTGCCCCCGCAACGGTAAATGAGTCAAAACGGTGCCTTTTGCCACTGTATCCGCGTGATATGGGAAGGCGCGCCGTTGGCCTGCTCGCGCTATCAGCAGAGCGCCACTCATGAGCCCGGAGACCGGCCTGGATCATCCAACAGCATCACGGTGGGCGATGCTTGGCTGTCTGTTTTTCTTTTTCCTGCCCGCCGTTTTTGTCCAGCCCCAACGGAGAGCTGCCATGACTGATTCCCCCGACCGCGACGAACGCCACCTGGCGCGCATGCTGCGCAAAAAAGCCGTGATCGACGAGCGTATCGCCAATTCCCCAAACGAATGCGGCTTGCTGCTGGTGCTGACCGGTAACGGCAAAGGCAAAAGCAGCTCGGCATTCGGCATGCTCGCCCGCGCCATGGGCCACGGCATGCAGTGCGGCGTGGTGCAGTTCATCAAGGGGCGTAACAGCACCGGCGAAGAGTTGTTCTTCCGGCGTTTCCCCGAGCAAGTGCGTTTCCATGTAATGGGCGAAGGCTTCACCTGGGAAACCCAGGACCGCCAGCGCGACATCGCCGCCGCCGAAGCCGCCTGGGCGGTTTCCCGCGAATTGCTGCAAGACCCGTCCATCGGCCTGGTGGTGCTGGACGAGTTGAACATCGCCCTCAAGCACGGCTACCTCGATCTGGACCAGGTGCTCAGCGACCTGCAGGCCCGCCCACCCATGCAGCACGTTGTGGTGACTGGCCGTGGCGCCAAGCCTGAACTGATCGAAATGGGCGACACCGTCACCGAAATGGGCATGCTCAAGCACGCGTTCCAAGCCGGTATCAAGGCACAGAAGGGCGTCGAACTTTGAATCAGCCCCGTCATTGCCCAGCCGTATTGATCGCCGCACCGGCGTCCGGCCAGGGCAAAACCACCGTCACCGCCGCGCTCGCCCGCTTGCACCGCAACCTGGGGCGCAAGGTGCGCGTGTTCAAATGCGGGCCGGATTTTCTCGACCCGATGATCCACGAGCGCGCCAGCGGTGCGCCGGTGTATCAGTTGGACATGTGGATGGTGGGCGAGCAAGAAAGTCGCCGCTTACTGTGGGAAGCAGCCGGCGAGGCTGACCTTATTCTCATCGAAGGCGTAATGGGGCTGTTTGACGGCACACCGTCGAGCGCCGACCTGGCGCGGCACTTTGGTGTGCCGGTGCTCGGGGTCATTGATGGCACCGCCATGGCCCAGACCTTTGGTGCCTTGGCCTTGGGCCTGGCGCGCTACCAGCCGGACTTGCCATTCGCCGGTGTGCTGGCCAATCGCGTTGGCACCCTGCGTCATGCGCAGCTGCTCGAGGGCAGCCTCACCGAAGGCCTGCGCTGGTATGGCGCGCTGTCCCGTGAAACCGGGATTGAATTACCGAGCCGTCACCTGGGCCTGGTGCAAGCCAGTGAACTCAATGACCTCGATGCGCGCCTGGACGCCGCAGCCCAGGCGCTGGGCAGCAGCTGCGAAGTGGCGTTGCCGCCGCCGGTGACGTTCGCCGCGCCGCAACTGATTGAGGCTGAGCCGCTGTTGGCCGGTGTGCGTATTGCCGTAGCCCGTGATGAAGCCTTCGCTTTTACCTACGGCGCCAGCCTGGATCTGTTGCGGGCAATGGGCGCTGAGTTGAAGTTTTTCTCGCCGATCCATGATCACCAATTGCCCGACGCCGACAGCCTGTACTTGCCCGGCGGCTATCCCGAATTGCATCACCAGGCACTGTCTGAAAACACCCGGATGCTTGCGGCTATTCGCACCCATCATGCGGCTGGCAAACCACTGCTGGCTGAATGTGGCGGCATGCTCTACCTGCTGGATTCGCTCACCGATGTGGACGGCGCCCGTGCCGAACTGGTCGGCCTGCTGCAAGGCGATGCGGTGATGCAAAAGAAACTTGCCGCCCTGGCCCTGCAAAGTGTCGAGTTGCCCGAAGGCGTGCTGCGCGGCCATACCTATCACCATTCCCTGACCAGCACCGAATGGCAGCCGATTGCCCGCGGCCTGAGCCCCAATGGCGGGCGCGGGGCGGAGGCGGTGTATCGGCAGGGGCGGATGACGGCTTCATACGTGCACTTTTATTTTCCGTCGAATCCAACGGCGGTGGCCGCACTCTTCGCGCCGAGCATTGAGACCGCTATCGCAGCGATGCGGCGACCCGACAAGCCAGCTCCCACAGGGGAATGCATTGCAAATGTGGGAGCGGGCTTGCCCGCGATAGGGCCATGACCAACAACGCCTATCCCCAAGCCGACCGCCAAGCCGTCTACCGCGCCATCGCCGAACGCCGCGACATGCGCCACTTCACCGGCGGCACGGTCGCGCCCGAATTGCTGCACCGCCTGCTCCAGGCCGCACACCAGGCGCCCAGCGTGGGCTTGATGCAACCCTGGCGGTTTATCCGCATCAGCGACCGTCAACTGCGTGGGAATATTCAGCAATTGGTGGAGGAAGAACGCGTGCGCACCGCCGAAGCCCTGGGCGAGCGCTCCGACGAATTCATGAAGCTCAAGGTCGAAGGCATCCACGACTGCGCCGAAGTATTGGTGGCCGCGTTGATGGACGACCGCGAGCGCCATATTTTTGGCCGGCGCACCTTGCCGGAGATGGACATGGCGTCGCTGTCCTGCGCGATCCAGAATCTCTGGCTGGCCGCCCGTGTCGAGGGCATTGGTATGGGCTGGGTCTCGCTGTTCGAGCCACAAGCCCTGGCCGACCTGCTGGGCCTGCCGCCCGGCGCCAAACCCCTGGCCGTCTTGTGCCTGGGCCCGGTGGCCGAGTTCTACCCGGCACCGATGTTGCAACTCGAAGGCTGGACCGAACCACGGCCGCTGAGTGACATGTTGTATGAGAATGTGTGGGGAGTGAGTCAATGAGTGTGGCCTTGCTGTGTGTCGCTGCGGTGGCGCTGGATGCGCTGCTGGGTGAACCCAGGCGCTGGCATCCGCTGGTGGCGTTCGGCAATTTCGCCGGGCGCATCGAGCAACGTTTCAACACCGGTGGCCGTGGCTGGCGCAGCCACGGCGTGACCGCATGGTTTATCGCCGTGGTGCCGCTGACACTGCTGGCGACCGCGTTATCGTGGGCGCCCTATATCGGCTGGGTCCTGGAAATCCTGGCGCTGTACCTGGCGCTGGGCATGCGCAGCCTGGGTGAACATGTGATCCCGGTTGCGCAGGCGTTGCGCAGCGGTGACCTGGATGAAGCGCGCAAACGTGTGAGTTATCTGGTCAGTCGCCAGACCAGCGAGCTGGACAGCACCGAAGTCGCCCGCGCCGCCACCGAGTCAGTGCTGGAGAACGGCAGCGACGCGGTATTCGCCGCGTTGTTCTGGTTTGTGGTCGCCGGTGTGCCGGGCGTGGTGCTGTACCGCCTGAGCAATACCCTCGACGCCATGTGGGGCTATCGCAACGAACGCTTCGAGCGCTTCGGCTGGGCAGCGGCCAGGATCGACGATGTGCTCAACTATATTCCTGCACGGCTGGTGGCGCTGACCTACGCCGTTTTAGGCAAAACTCGCTTGGCGCTCAGATGCTGGCGCACCCAAGGCCCCACCTGGGACAGTCCCAACGCGGGTCCGGTGATGGCGGCCGGGGCGGGCGCCCTGGGCGTCGAGCTGGGTGGCGCGGCGATCTATCACGGCGAGCTGCATCAGCGTCCGCAGTTGGGCGAAGGCCCGGCCGCCGATGCCGACGCCATCGACCGTGGCTGGCAACTGGTGCAGCGTGGCGTTTGGTTATGGCTGTTGATCCTCTGCGCGGGGGCGCAATTGTATGCTTGAGCACGGTGGGCGCCTGCGTAAGGCGGTGATTGAATACGGGATTGCCGAGGCCGATTGGCTTGACCTGTCCAGCGGCCTCGCGCCCTGGCCCTGGCCGATCCCGGACATCCCGCTGCGCGCCTGGGCGCGTTTGCCGGAAGCCGACGACGGCCTGGAAAAGGCCGCCTGCGACTATTACGGTGCCGCCCACCTGCTGCCGGTGCCGGGCTCCCAGGCCGCGATCCAGCTGCTGCCGCGTCTGCGCCGCTCCGGCAAGGTTGGCGTGTTGTCGCCCTGTTACGCCGAGCACGCCGAAGCCTGGCGCCGCGCCGGGTATGTGGTGCGCGAAGTGCAGGAGCAGGAAGTCGACTTCTTTCTCGACAGCCTTGACGTGCTGGTGGTGGTTAACCCCAACAACCCCACCGGCCTTAGCCTGAGCCCGCAACGCCTGCTGGACTGGCACGCGCGGCTGGCCCAACGCGGCGGTTGGCTGGTGGTGGACGAGGCATTCATGGACGTCACACCAGAGCTCAGCCTGGCCAGCCACACCCATCATGTCGGCCTGATTGTATTGCGCTCGTTCGGCAAATTTTTCGGCCTGGCCGGTGTGCGCCTGGGCTTCGTGCTGGCTGAGCGCCGGTTGCTGCGGCTGTTGGCCGAGCAGGTTGGGCCGTGGGCCGTCAGCGGGCCGACCCGCGTGCTCGGCCAAGTGTGCCTGCGTGATACCGCCGGGCAGGTTCGTCAGCGTGAGCGCTGTGTCGAAGCGGGTCGGCGCTTGTTTGACCTGCTCGAACGCCACGGCTTTCAACCCCACGGTGGCTGCGCCCTGTTCCAGTGGCTGATCACCCCGCACGCCGAACGCATGCATGAATTCATGGCCCAGCGCGGCATTCTGCTGCGCCTGTTTGTCCACGACAGCAGCCTGCGCTTTGGCTTGCCCGATACCGAGGCAGATTGGCTGCGACTCGACGAAGCCCTGGCTGTCTACAAGGAAGCACCATGAGTACGCTGATGGTGCAAGGCACCACCTCCGACGCGGGCAAAAGTACCCTGGTGACCGCGCTGTGTCGCTGGCTGGTGCGCCAAGGCATCGCGGTGGCGCCGTTCAAGCCGCAGAACATGGCGCTCAACAGTGCCGTGACCGCTGAAGGTGGCGAGATCGGCCGCGCCCAGGCGGTGCAAGCCCAGGCCGCCAACCTGGCGCCACACACTGACATGAACCCGGTGCTGCTCAAACCCAACAGCGACACCGGCTCCCAAGTCATCATCCATGGCCGCGCCGTGACCAGCATGAACGCCGTGGCCTATCACGACTATAAAGCCATCGCGATGCAGGCGGTGCTAGCCTCTCACACACGCCTGAGCGCGGCTTACCCGGTGGTGATGGTGGAAGGCGCGGGGTCGCCTGCCGAGATCAATCTGCGCGCCAATGACATTGCCAATATGGGTTTTGCCGAGGCTGTGGATTGCCCGGTGCTACTGATTGCCGACATCAATCGCGGCGGCGTGTTCGCCCACCTGGTCGGCACTCTGGAATTGCTTTCGCCAACCGAACAGGCGCGGGTCAAGGGCTTCATTATCAACCGTTTTCGCGGCGATATCGCCTTGCTGCAGCCTGGCCTCGACTGGTTGGAAGCGCGCACCGGCAAGCCCGTGGTGGGCGTACTGCCCTACGTGATGGACCTGCACCTGGAAGCCGAAGACGGCATCGACCAGCGCCAGATCGACAAGGCCGCCCAAGTGCTCAAGGTGGTGGTGCCGGTATTGCCGCGCATCAGCAACCACACCGATTTCGACCCGCTGCGCCTGCACCCGCAGGTGGATTTGCAGTTTGTCGGGCCGGGCCAGCCGATTCCGCCTGCCGACCTGATTATCCTGCCGGGCTCCAAAAGCGTGCGCAGTGACTTGGCCTATTTGCGCGCCAACGGCTGGGACACTGCCGTGGCGCGGCACTTGCGTTATGGCGGCAAGGTGCTGGGGATTTGCGGCGGCTTGCAGATGCTCGGCGAGCAGCTGCATGACCCGCTCGGGCTGGAAGGGCCGGCTGGCTCCAGTGAAGGCTTGGGGCTGTTGGCGTTCAGTACGACGCTGGAGGAAGAGAAGCAGCTGCGCAATGTGCGTGGGCGCTTGTTGCTGGAAGATGCCGAGGTCAGTGGTTATGAGATCCACGCCGGCGTGACTTGCGGTGAAGCGCTGGCGAACGCCGCCGTGCGGTTGGATGACGGCCGCAGTGACGGCGCCCAGAGTGCCGACGGGCAGATTCTCGGCACCTACCTGCATGGCCTGTTCGAAAGCCCCGCGGCGTGCAGCGCCTTGTTGCGCTGGGCTGGGTTGCAGGACGTGCAGGAGGTGGATTACCACGCCTTGCGCGAGCGCGATATCGAGCGTTTGGCGGACCTGGTGGAGAACCACCTGGATACCGCGTTGTTGCGCAAGCTATGCGGGCTCTGACGGTGTACACCCAGTCCAAATGTGGGAGCTGGCTTGCCTGCGATGGCGGTTTGTCGGTGTACATATCCGTCAGCTGGGTAACGGCCACTTATGGTTCCGCTCTTACAGCGGGTCACTTTTGTAAAGACACAAAAGTAACCAAAAAGTCTTCGCCCCACCACTCGGCACCTCGCCTGGGCTCGGTGTACCCGAACGCAGGCTTGAATCCGTGGGCCGCCGCGATGGGCCATCCTTGGCCCAGCGCGGCTAACCCGGCGTCCTGCCGGGTTACCCACGGATTCAAACCTGCGTTCGGCCAGCGTGGTTTAACGGGGCGACTGAGATCAAAATCAAAAGCCAGATCAAAAGCAGATCTGCCTTTCTGTGGGAGCTGGCTTGCCTGCGATGGCCATGGCTCAGCCACTGCATGCCTACCTGACTCACCCCACTTGCCGCGGCACACCTCAACCTCTCCACCCGCCGAACAAGGTGCCACCCCATGCATCAATTAATCCTCGGCGGTGCCCGCTCCGGCAAAAGCCGCCTGGCCGAAAAACTCGCCAGCGACAGCACCTTGCCCGTCATCTACATCGCCACCAGCCAGCCGCTGGATGGCGAGATGAGCGCGCGCGTCGCGCATCACCGTGCGCGGCGTCCCGATCATTGGGGCCTGATTGAAGAACCCATCGAACTGGCCCGCGTACTGCGCGAAAACGCCGCCGCCGATCGCTGCCTGCTGGTGGACTGCCTGACCCTGTGGCTTACCAACCTGCTGATGCTCGAAGACCCGGCGCGCCTGGCGCTGGAGCGCGATCAATTGCTGCAAACCCTGGCTGCACTGCCGGGTGAAATCATTTTTGTCAGCAACGAGACCGGAATGGGTGTCGTGCCGCTGGGCGAATTGACTCGCCGCTATGTGGATGAAGCCGGTTGGCTGCATCAAGCCTTGGCCGAGCGGTGTCAGCGTGTTGTCCTGACGGTTGCCGGCCTGCCCCTGACTTTGAAAGGTACTGCGTTATGACTGACACCTGGTGGCTCAACCCTTGTAAGGCTGTCGACGCCTCAGCGTACGAACAAGCGCTGGCGCGCCAACAACAGCTGACTAAACCGGCCGGTTCGCTCGGCCAGCTCGAAGCTGTAGCGGTGCAACTGGCCGGCCTGCAAGGCCAGGTCAAACCGTTGGTGGACCAGGTGTGGATCGCCATTTTTGCCGGTGACCATGGCGTCGTCGCAGAAGGCGTGTCGGCGTTTCCCCAGGAAGTGACCGGGCAAATGTTGCACAACTTCGTCACTGGCGGCGCAGCCATCAGTGTGTTGGCACGTCAGCTGGATGCGCAGCTGGAAGTGGTCGACCTCGGTACGGTGACGCCCTCGCTGAACCTGCCCGGAGTGCGTCACCTGAACATCGGCGCGGGCACGGCGAATTTCGTCAACGGCCCGGCCATGACTGAAGCTCAGGGCTGCCTGGCGCTACAAGCCGGTCGCGATAGCGCTCGGCGCGCTTTGGCCGGTGGCGCCCAGCTGTTTATCGGCGGTGAAATGGGCATCGGTAATACCACCGCCGCCAGCGCCTTGGCCTGTGCGCTGCTCGATTGCAAGGTCAGCGACCTCACAGGCCCGGGCACCGGTTTGAACGCCCAGGGCGTCAGCCACAAAGTAGCAGTCATCGAGCGCGCACTGGCGCTGCATGCCGGACAGCGCGATGACGCATTGCACACCCTGTTCAACCTCGGCGGGTTTGAAATCGCCGCGCTGGTCGGTGCCTATCTGGCCTGCGCACAAGAAGGCATCGTCGTGCTGGTGGACGGGTTTATCTGCACCGTCGCCGCACTGGTCGCCACGCGCCTGAACCCGGCGTGTCGAGAATGGCTGGTATTCGGCCATGGTGGCGCCGAGCCGGGCCATCGTCACGTACTGCAAAGCCTCAACGCCGAACCCTTGCTGCAACTCGGCCTGCGCCTGGGCGAGGGCAGTGGTGCGGCGCTGGCGGTGCCGTTGCTGCGCCTTGCGTGTGCGCTGCACGGGCAAATGGCGACATTCGCCGAAGCGGCCGTGGCAGACCGCCCGGCATGACCTTGCACCTGGACCTGCTGCGCCACGGCGAAACCGAGCTGGGTGGCGGTCTGCGCGGCAGCCTTGACGACGCGCTCACCGACAAGGGCTGGGCGCAGATGCGCGCCGCCGTAGCAGAGCAGGGCCCTTGGGACCGCCTGGTCAGCTCGCCGCTGCAGCGTTGCGCGCTGTTCGCCCAAGAGTTGGGCGCACGCCTCGATGTGCCGGTGAACCTGGAAAAAGACCTGCAGGAATTGCACTTCGGCGCCTGGGAAGGGCATAGCGCAGCGGCGCTGATGGAAACCGACGCTGAAGGGTTGGGGCTGTTCTGGGCCGATCCCTACAGCTTCACCCCCCCTGAGGGTGAGCCGGTCAGCGACTTTTCACACCGTGTCCTCAGCGCCGTCTCGCGCTTGCACCAGGCTTATGCTGGTGAGCGCGTGTTGCTGATCAGCCACGGTGGCGTGATGCGTCTGCTATTGGCGCGAGCGCGAGGTTTGCCGCGCGAGCAGTTGTTGAATGTCGAGGTCGGCCATGGTGGGCTGTTCAGCCTGCACGTGGCTGCCGATGGTGTGTTGAAAGAAGGAACCTGACGATGCTGCCATTCTGGATCGCCCTGCAATTTCTCAGCAGCCTGCCGATTTGTTTGCCGGGCATGCCGCAGCCACAAGAGTTGGGGCGTTCGCTGCTGTTTTATCCTGTGGTCGGGCTGTTGTTCGGCGTGCTGTTATGGGCGCTGAACAGCGTATTGATGGGCGCGCCGTTGTTGCTGCATGCCGCCTTATTGCTGACCGCGTGGGTGTTGCTTAGCGGTGGCCTGCACCTGGACGGCCTGGCGGACAGCGCCGATGCCTGGCTCGGTGGCTTCGGCGACCGCGAGCGCACCCTGACCATCATGAAAGACCCGCGCAGCGGGCCGATTGCGGTGGTTACCCTGGGCTTGGTGCTGTTGCTCAAGTTCACCGCGCTGGTGGCGTTGATCGAGCAACGTAATGGCGCGGCATTGATCCTGGCGCCATTGATCGGGCGGGCGTCGATGCTGGCGCTGTTCCTTACAACGCGCTATGTGCGTGCAGGCGGTTTGGGTCAGGCGCTGTCGGACCATTTACCGCGGGTTGTCGGCCAACAGGTGCTGATCCTCAGTGGCCTGGCCTGCATCCTGATCGGCGGTTTCAGCGGCGGCATGGCTGTTCTGCTGGCGGCGCTGTGTTTTATCGGCCTGCGCCAATTGATGGTCAACCGGCTGGGTGGCACCACCGGCGACACAGCTGGCGCACTCCTGGAGTTGCTGGAAGTCGCGGTGTTGATCGGTTTGGCTCTGTAACACTTTCTTGCATTTCCTTAATCGCGGGTATATACACGTTCCATGCTTGCCTCCCAATGTTTATGCACCAACCTGCGACGTGCCGCCCGTGGCGTCAGCAGGCATTACGACGGCGCTCTCGACGGCTTCGGGATCAACGTCGCCCAGTATTCTTTGCTGTGCAACTTGCAGCGTCTCGACCAACCGAGCATTTCCAGCCTGGCCGACGCCATGGGCCTGGATCGCAGCACCTTGGGGCGCAACTTGCGGGTGCTGGAAGGCGAAGGCCTGGTGCAGTTGGTCGAGGGTGATGACTTGCGCAACCGCCTGGTGCTGTTGACGCAAGCCGGCGAAGAACGGCTGGCTGCGGCGTTGCCGGCGTGGGAAGCGGCGCAGCAAAAATTGATTGATCAGTTAGGCGCCGAAAAGCGCGAAACCTTGCTGGCCTTGCTGGATGAACTCGCCTGAGCGCGGGTTTGTTCGATTACAAGCGGGTATATACCCGCGAGCGGAGAATAAGAACATGACCTCGATGTGGCGCACCAGTGGTTGGATCCTTGTGGGGAGTGCGCTGATCCTGGCGTTGTCCTTGGGCGTGCGGCACGGTTTCGGCCTGTTCCTGGCGCCGATGAGCAACGAATTTGGCTGGGGGCGCGAGACGTTTGCCTTCGCCATCGCGCTGCAGAATCTGATTTGGGGCCTTGCGCAGCCGTTCACCGGCGCCCTGGCCGACCGTTTCGGCGCGACCAAAACGGTGTTCGTCGGCGGCGTACTGTACGCCGTGGGCCTGGTGTTGATGGGCATGTCCGATTCGGCGTGGTCATTGTCACTAAGTGCCGGCTTGCTGATTGGTATCGGCCTGTCGGGCACCTCGTTTTCGGTGATTCTCGGCGTGGTGGGCCGCACCGTACCGCCGGAAAAACGCAGCATGGCCATGGGCATCGCCAGCGCCGCAGGCTCTTTTGGTCAGTTCGCCATGGTGCCCGGCACATTGGGCTTGATCGGCTGGCTGGGCTGGTCGGCCGCCTTGTTGGCGCTGGGGCTGATGGTGGCGCTGATTCTGCCGCTGGTGGCGATGCTCAAGGACAAGCCGCTGCCGGTGGTGACTGGCCAGCAAACCTTGCGTGAAGCCTTGAAGGAAGCCTGTTCCCATTCCGGCTTCTGGTTGCTGGCATTCGGCTTTTTTGTGTGCGGTTTCCAGGTGGTGTTTATCGGCGTGCACCTGCCGGCCTACTTGGTCGATCAGCATTTGCCGGCCACGGTGGGCACCACGGTGCTGGCCTTAATCGGTCTGTTTAATGTATTCGGCACCTACACCGCCGGCTGGCTCGGCGGGCGCATGTCCAAGCCACGCTTGCTTACCGGCCTGTACCTGCTGCGTGCGGTCGTCATTGTGTTGTTCCTGTGGGCGCCGGTTACCGAAATCACGGCCTACCTGTTTGGCATGGCCATGGGCTTTTTGTGGCTGTCTACGGTGCCGCTGACTAATGGCACCGTCGCAACCTTGTTTGGTGTGCGAAACCTCTCGATGCTCGGTGGGATCGTGTTCCTGTTCCACCAAATCGGGTCGTTCCTCGGCGGCTGGTTGGGCGGGGTGGTCTATGATCGAACCGGCAACTACGATTTGATCTGGCAGGTGGCGATTCTGCTGAGCGTGCTCGCCGCCGCGCTGAACTGGCCGGTGCGCGAGCGGCCGGTGGCGCGCTTGCAGGCGCAGATGGAGGCGGCATGAGTGTGACGGCACGGTGTTTGACGGTAGCGGCGCTGGTCGTGCTGATGCTGCTGGCCTGGTGGGGCTGGCAGCGTGGTGGGCTGGCGTTGATGCAACTGGGTATGTCGATCTGTTAAGTTCGTGGTCTGGAAATGTTAAGGACTCACGACATGCAGATGCACTGGCTTGCAGTACCCGTCCTGATGGCCATTGGCAGTGTTGCCATGGCCGCTGATTGCCCACCGTTGCTTGAGGGCCAATTGCCCAAGCTGCGCGCCAAGGAATCCATCGATTTGTGCCATCGCTTTGCCGGCAAACCCCTGGTTATCGTCAACACCGCCAGCTTCTGCGGGTTCGCACCACAGTTCAAAGGCCTCGAAGCCTTGTACCAGCGCTACAAGGGCCAGGGGCTGGAAGTGATTGGCGTGCCGTCCGATGACTTCAAGCAGGAAGCCAAGACCGGTGAAGAGACCGCCAAGGTCTGTTACGTGAATTACGGCGTGACCTTCACCATGACCGAACCGCAAAAAGTCAAAGGACCGGATGCGGTACACCTGTTCAAGGTGCTGGCGCAGCAGACCAGCGCGCCGAAATGGAATTTCTACAAGTACGTGGTCGACCGCCAAGGCAAGGTAATTGCCAACTTCTCCAGTTTGACCAAGCCGGACAGCCCGGACTTGATCAAGGCAGTGGAAGAAGCCTTGGCTTCCAAACCCTGATCGTCGGCGATTAAAAAGCCCCGCCTCCTGTGCAGGAGAGCGGGGCTTTTTTAGATTCAGCTGGCGAGCCGGTCAGGCTCGCAGTGAATCAGAACTTGTAAGTCGCACCCAGGCCGTAACCCCAAGCGCTGTTTTTGTACTCGGCGTTGTAGGCGTTGCCCTTGCCGGTACGGTTGACGTTGACTTCTTCTTCCCACAGGTAGGAGACGGCAGCGTCGATCGTCCAGTCTTCAGTAGGGCTGAAGCCGGCACCAAAGCTGACAGCCTTACGGTCGCCAGTCGGGATACGCACCGAACGGTCGGTGTTGTTGGTAGGCGATTGGTCAACAGAGAAACCGGTGCGCAGTACCCACTGTTTGTTGACCTGGAACGAAGCACCGATGGCCGAGGCCCAGGTGTCATGCCAGTTCTGTGGCTCGTTGATGCGACCGATCGGGCCAGCCGCGCCACCCAGTGCAGGCGAAACGCCCGAGTTGTTGACGGTGATTTCTTTCAGGCGGCTCCAACGGGTCCATGTGGTACCCGCATACAACGTCCATTGGTCATCCAGCTTGTGGGTGATGGACATGTCGTAGGATTCTGGAGTGGTGATGTTCAACTTGGCGTCAAAACGCCCGCCGTTGAACGGACCAAAACCACGGCCGGAAATATCGGTGTGACCCGACAGGTTGTAGGAAACCTTGGAGGTGTACGTCAGGCCGATGTTGGTGCTAGCCCATGGCGTCACCAGGATACCGACTTTGTAGCCCCATGCGGTGTCATCGCCCTTGATGTCCACCAGGCCATCATTGCGGCCGAAGGTTTGCGCCAGCGGCGTCGACGAGGTCAGGTTACCGCTGATCTTGTTGAACGTCGGGCCGATACCCACGGACACGTATTCGTTGAAGGCGTAGCTGACAGTCGGCTGGAGGGTGACGACTTTAACGTCACTCTTCTTGCCGTAGTAACGGCCGCCGAAGCTGTCTTCGTAGTTGGTGATCAGGCCGAACGGCGCATACACGCCCAGGCCGAACGCCAGGTCATCGGTCGCTTTTTTCACGGCAAACAACATCGGGACTTTGGTAAAAGGAACCATGTCACCGTCGTTGCTGCTGCCGGGTGGGCCACCGCTGGTGTTTTTGATATCGGTCTTGGCGTCGATAGCTGCGACACCGGCAGTGATTTGATCGCGCTTGAGGCGTGACATGCCGGCAGGGTTGCCAGCGACAGTGCTTGCATCATCGGCAGATGAAGAGCGCCCGGCGAAACCTGTACCCATCCCACTGATGCTTTGCTCGTTGAGGGCAAAGCCGCTCGCGAACAGTTGGGTGGAGGCCATGGCAACGGCGAGGCTAAGTGTGGTCTTGAGCATTACTTTTTTCATTATTAGAACTCCGTGGTGATCACCGCTGCGGAAAGTAACAATAAATTTAGGTTAGCGCTATAGGCTGTAATGCAGGAGATAGAGCGGTTTTGTAGGACAATCCGACCAAAATCGGGGTTTTTAGCCGAATCTTGCAAAACGCCTGGTCAACAAGTGACCTGATTCATGGGTGAAACACAGGTCTGCCAGGCTTGGGTGAAGTCCCGCAGCCGACCTTGTGGGTGAAAAATTTCTTTCCAGATACGTGCCATTGCCAGTACATCGCCCGGCTGCGGCAGGGCAGGGCTGTGCTGCTCCACCAGCAGCCATGCGATGGCGGTGGCGTAACGCAGATTGACGGTTAACTCAAGCTGGGGCGCACTGAGGAATGCGTGCTGACTGGCCAGGCCGCGTACCAGGCTGGCGCGCTCGGGGTCGCGCGCCAGGTAATGGTCCCAAAGGGCGCGGTGGCGCGGTTCGGTGATGCTGTACAGGCCGTGGCCACGACGGTCGTGCAGGGCCGAGCCGAGTTCCGACTGGCTGGCAGCAATGCCCAGCAGCAGGGCTTCGGCTGTCGCATTATGGCGGCCGAGGTAAATCAACGTCGGCCGGATCACATAACGACACAATTCGCTGGCGGCGATACCCATACAAGCCTCGGTCCATGAAAGTGGTCGACGGTGCCTGAGAGGGGGCTTGGCAGCTGTGAATCGGATCTCAGGCCCGTCGCAAGCGGATCAAGCCGCTTGAGTTGAAGTGTAGTGTCATATTTACGATGTAAAGGACTGTTTTTAAAACATCTTCTTCATTTAGTTATAACGTTTATATCTATTTGAACTTAGCGAAAATGTTTCAATGCCGAATTTCAGGCAATAAAAAACCCTGCTTTTTAAACAGGGTTTTTGTGTTTCAGCGACTCGGGTCGATCAGGCAGTCAGTGCCTGACGGGTACGCTCGATCACGGCCTGCAGCGGCTCTGCGCTGGAGTATTGATCGGGGTACAGGCGTTCGCTGTGACGAGCGATGCCGTGTTCGTTGACCAGGGTGAAGCTGAAGCAGCCTTTGCGAGCGGCCATGATCAGGCAGTTCATTGGTGCAAAAGCGTTGGTGAGGGTGCGAATGGCATCCTGAGTGTGGATTTGAGCGTTCATATTATTGGTGTTCCTACAAATGACACGGATAAGAACCGTGCAGCGTTAAAACGTTCCAGTAACGTTGATCACCATTGATCAAACGAAGAACCGACTGGAACAAAGCAGCCAGTTTGAAGCGCTATTAAGTTGGCGCGCTTGGGCTGGCAGGTAGGTACTTAGGAGGGCAGGCAGCACAACAGGGGCAAAGGTTCTGGGCCCGGGGTGAAGATCCTGATCAATTTGCAGGTTGGTTCGGTCAGAGTATTGAGACTTCGCGGCACCCTTTGCATGTTCAAAGGCAGTGTCGTCGCAAGTGATACCTGGAAACCATCGAGGTGGTCGGTCCCGTGTTGTTCAGGGGAGTTGTTCGACCAGAATTGACTTTCAGCTTGGTACTAACGCCGCGGATAGTAACGGATCGAAACCGGGAAGGGAAGCGGCTGAGCAAAAAACTTTTATCAGCTGCCTAGAAAGCCACTATAGACCAGCACTGTTACGGCGGCCGCCAGCGAGCAGCCCAGCACGTAGGCCGCGAGGGTCAGGCGCCAGGAGCGGCCGGTTTCGATCACCGTCATCACGTCGCGCATGTCATTGATCCGGCCTTCACCCAGCTCGATGCACAGGCTTACCGCAGTAAAGGCCGCTGATAACAGGATGGCGATGGCAAACAACGCCCCGTCAGGCGAGGGCAAAGCTGCATTGATTCCCAATGATGTCGCGCAGATGGCGAGCAGCAACACGGCGAACAACAGGATTCCTTTCATCTGCGCCTACAGGAGAGTGACATCGTTGGTGCAGCAGTGTGGCGAGCGCGGGCGGTTTTGAAAAGTGCTCTGTTTTGCAGGCTGGTTGCTCTGTGGCGGTAACATTTTCGGACAGATTGAAGCAAAAAGTGTCGGCGATATAACCAGTGGATGGGTACTTGTGCACATTCGTTGCGCGGTGTGTAACCACTCTGTCAACTGCCCGCAAGTGCCGTCGTTTGCCTGCAACGAAAATTTAAGTCAATGAAAAACATCGCTTTTTTTTATTGGTGAAAAAATCGTCAGTTTGACTGCGGCCCCCGTTTCATGGGGCTTTGAGCGGGTTCAAGGTGGGTTGTCCACTGAGTTATCCACAGCTTCTGTGGATTGTCCCGAGCGCTTGCTCTAGAACGGGCGTGTAGGATTTATCCAGCTTTACCTGCGCGAAAAAAAGAGTAGAGTGGCGCGCCTTCCAATCTGTCCCACAGTGCTTTATGAAGTTTCGCTCAGTATCACCCTCTGTTACCGATACCCCTCAAACTGTTACCACACCCAAGCGATTTTCGTTGAAGGTTGCCTTGTGGCTGCTCGACAGCCCGCGGCTGGGGCATAACGCCAACATCAAGCACTTCGCCGGGCGCTTGCTCAAGCAGCCGGCCCGCGATGGCGTGGTCGCCGCTCAAAGTCGGCTGGGCCAGTTGATGTGCCGCGAGTGCGGCAACGCCCGCGACCGCCGCATTGGCCACGACCTGCTGCGCCTGGCGGCTCGCGCTGGCGACCGCCGCGCCCTGCGCGAGTTGGGGCAGGTCGAAGACTGAGCTGTCCTCGAGCCCCATGCTTGGTTAACCTTGCTCCTTTTCGGTGATGGCAGAAATGGCTATGGTTTTTGACTGGACCAGTATTGCCTTGGGTCTGGCGGGTGCAGCAGTGCCTTTATTGGCCCTGTGCTGGCAGATTCAACGTCGACTGACCGCGCGCATGACCGGTTGGGAGCTGCTCGAAGAGCGCCTGGCAACCGCGCAACTGGCCCAGGAAGGGCTAGCCGCGCAACTGGACGCCAGCCGCGATGAAATCAGCGACCTCAGCCAGGCCAATGCCGCGAAACAGGCCGACCTGGCCGCCATGCGCCGCGAAGTCGAACTGCTGCAAATCGACCGCGATAACGCCCGCGATGCCGCCCATGCCTGGAACCTCGACCGCAGCGCCAAGGAAACCGAGCTGCGCCGCCTCGATGCGCTGTCAGCTGCCTTGCGCGCCGAATTGCGTGAACAACAGGACAGTCATCAACAACGCCTCGCCGACCTGCAAGGCTCGCGCGATGAGTTGCGCGCGCAGTTTGCCGAGCTGGCCGGGAAGATCTTCGATGAGCGTGAGCAGCGTTTCGCCGAAACCAGCCAGGAACGCCTGGGCCAGTTGCTTGACCCACTGAAGGAACGCATCCAGTCCTTCGAAAAGCGTGTGGAAGAAAGCTATCAGAACGAAGCCCGCGAGCGTTTTTCCCTGGCTAAAGAGCTTGAGCGTCTGCAGCAATTGAACCTGCGCCTGTCAGACGAAGCCACCAACCTGACCCGTGCCCTCAAGGGCCAGAAGACCCAGGGCAACTGGGGCGAGCTGATTCTTGAGCGGGTACTGGAACATGCCGGGCTGGAGAAGGGCCGCGAGTACCAGACCCAGGTGAGCCTCAAAGGGCCGGACGGCGAGCGCTTCCAGCCGGACGTGCTGATCATGTTGCCGGGCGACAAGCAGGTGGTGGTCGACTCCAAGGTCAGCCTCACGGCCTATCAGCAATACGTCGCGGCAGATGATGAGGTGATTGGCCAGGCGGCCCTCAAGCAGCATGTGCTGTCCCTGCGTAACCACGTCAAAGGCTTGGCCGGCAAGGATTACAAGCGTCTGGAAGGGCTGCACAGCCTGGATTTCGTGTTGCTGTTCGTGCCCATCGAGGCCGCATTTTCCGCCGCCCTGCAGGCCGAGCCGAACCTGTTTCAGGAGGCGTTTGACCGCCATATCGTGATTGTCAGCCCCACGACCTTGCTGGCTACCCTGCGAGTGATCGACAGCCTGTGGAAGCAGGAGCGCCAAAGCCAGAATGCGCGGGAAATTGCCGAACGGGCCGGCTGGCTGTACGACAAATTCGTGCTGTTCATCCAGGACCTGGATGAAGTGGGCAACCGCCTACAACAGTTGGATAAGGCTTACAGCGCGGCGCGTAACAAGCTGACAGATGGGCGTGGGAATCTGGTCAGCCGTACCGAGCAATTGCGGTTGCTGGGTGCGCGTGCGAGTAAAAGTCTGCCAGCGGATTTGCTTGAACGGGCGATGACCGATTCAGACGGTGTGGCGCATCTGCCTGAGTAAATGCAATCCAAAATGTGGGGCCGAGTAAACTCTGTTTAAAGCGGCAAATGCCGACTCAACAGCGCCCGCAACGCCGCCGGCTTCACCGGCTTGGCCAAGTAATCCAACCCTGCCGCATGCACCTCGGCCACCATCTCCGGTCGCCCATCGGCACTGATCACCACCCCGGGAATCGGTTCTGCCAACTGCGCCCGCAGCCAGCCCATCAGCTCCGTGCCCGTCTCGCCGTGGTCCAGGTGGTAATCCACCAACGCCAGTTGCGGGCGCACGCCCTCGGCCAGCAGTGCCGCGCACTGCGCCTGGTCGGTGGCCGTCCACACTTCGCAGCCCCAGCGCGTCAGCAGGCTGCGCATGCCGATCAGGATGCTTTCCTCGTTATCCACACACAGCACCTGCGCGCCGCTTAATGGCAGCCCATTGTCTGGCGCGATCTTGGCCTGCGGGCTGGCCTGGTTACGCGCCAGCGGCACGCGCACGCTGAACACGCTGCCTTTGCCCGGCCACGAGCGCACGCTCAACGTATGCCCGAGCACGCGGCACAGGCCGTCAGCGATTGCCAAACCCAGGCCCAGACCCTTCTCGGCGCGGGTCTGGTGGCTGTCCAGGCGCTTGAACTCTTCAAAGATGACCTTCTGTTTATCCAGCGGGATGCCAGGGCCACGGTCCCACACTTCCAGGCACAATTCGTCCTTGCGCCTGCGCACGCCCAAAAGCACGGGGCCGTCGGCATAGCGGAACGCGTTGGTGAGAAAATTCTGCAGAATCCGCCTGAGCAACTTGATGTCACTGTCTATCCGCAACCGGCTGCCGCGCAGGCGGAAGCGCAGGTTCTGCTCCTGAGCCAGCGCCTTGAATTCGGCGCCGAGGGTGTCGAACAGCTCGTTGAGCACAAAGGGCTGCCGCTGCGGGTTGATCTTGCCGTTTTCCAGGCGTGAAATATCCAACAAGTCGCTGATCAAGTCTTCGGCCGAGCGCAGCGAGCTGTCCAAATGTTGCACCAATTGCCGCGCGTCGGCAGACAGGCCGTCGTGCTGGTGGGAAAGGGCTGCGGAGAACAGGCGTGCAGCGTTCAAGGGTTGCATCAGGTCGTGGCTGACAGCCGCAAGGAAGCGGGTCTTCGACTGGCTGGCGGATTCGGCCACGCCCTTGGCGTCGGTCAAAGCGACATTGAGCTGGGAAAGCTCATGGGTACGCTCGGTCACCCGTTGCTCAAGGCCTTCGTTGGCCTCGGTCAGCGCCTGCTCGGCCTCCCGGAACGCAGTGATGTCGGTAAAACTCATGACAAACCCACCGCCGGGCATCGGGTTGCCGATCAGCTCAATCACGCGGCCATTCGGGAATAAACGTTCGGAGGTGTGCGCGCGGCCTTGGCGCATCCAATGCAGGCGGCGCGCTACGTGCACCTGGGCCTCACCCGGCCCACACAGGCCGCGCTCGGCGTTGTAGCGAATAATGTCGGCAATCGGCCGGCCCACGCTGATCAGGCCTTCAGGGTAGTTGAACAGCTCCAGGTAGCGGCGGTTCCAGGCCACCAGCTTGAGGGACTGGTCGACCACACTGATGCCTTGGGTGATGTTTTCGATCGCGCCTTGCAGTAATGCGCGGTTGAATTGCAACACCTCGGAGGCTTCGTCGGCGATGCGTACTACGTCCTCCAGCTGCATCTCCCGGCCTTCAATCGCGGCTTTTACCACTGCGCGTGTCGAAGAGGCGCCGAGCACGCCGGCCAGCAGGCGTTCGGTGTGGGCGATCCAGTCGTTATCGGCATTCTGGTTGGGGTTGAAACCTTTGCCTTGGCGATAGGCAAATCGGATAAAGCTCTGCTCGGCGCGTTCCTTGCCGACAAAACGTGCCGCGAGGCTGAGCAGGTCGCTGATTTGCACCGACAGCATCGAGCGCGCATTGGCGCGCTGGCTGATTTCCTGGCCGATAAAGCGCCCGGCCTGCCAATGCTCGGATACCCGTGTGCGCGACAGCATCGAGACCCACACAAACAGCGTGAAATTGCCCGCAAGAGAAAACACAGTACCCAGGGTTAACGAGGTGACGGTGAAACCAAAGGGGTGCGAATGCATCCACGTCAGGCCGGGGAAAAGGCTCAACGACCACCCCAGGCTTTTCGCCGTCACCGGCAGGACCAAGGTGTAGAACCACAAGAAAGTGCCAGCCGCCAAGCCGGCAAATACGCCTCGTCGGTTGGCCTGCTTCCAATACAACGCGCCAAGCATCGCTGGCGCCAGTTGGGTAACGGCGGCGAACGCGATCTGGCCGATGGTTGCCAGGCTCGCGCTGGAGCCGAGCAGGCGGTAACTCACGTAGGCCAGCAACAGGATGATCACAATGCTGACGCGGCGCACCGACAGCATCCAGTGGCGGAACACTTCGAACGGCCGCTCTGCGCTGGAGCGGCGCAACAGCCACGGCAGCAACATGTCGTTGGAGACCATGGTCGACAAGGCAATGCTCGCCACAATCACCATGCCGGTGGCCGCCGAGGCGCCGCCGATAAACGCCAGCACTGCAAGGGCCGGGTGCGCTTCGGCCATGGGCAGGCTGATCACGTAGGAGTCCGGCAATACCGAGGCGGGCAAGAGCATTTTGCCGCCGAGGGCGATAGGGATGACGAACAGCGCGGCGAGGATCAGGTACGCCGGGAACACCCACTTGGCCAGGCGTAAATCCTGCGGGTCGATGTTCTCTACCACGGTGACGTGAAACTGCCGGGGCAGGCAGATAATCGCCATCATCGCTACGCCAGTCTGCACCACCATCGATGGCCAGTTAATGGTTTCTGTCCAGTATTCTTCAAGGCGCGGGGCGAGCATGGCCTGGCTGAACAGATCGCCAAAACCATCGTATAGGCCGAAGGTCACGAATGCGCCTACCGCCAGAAAGGCGAACAGCTTGACCAGGGATTCAAACGCGATCGCCAGCACCATGCCACGGTGGTGTTCGGTGGCATCGAGGTTGCGGGTACCGAACACAATGGTGAACAGCGCCAATACCAGCGACACGATCAACGCGGTGTCCTGGGCGCGGGTGCCGGTGGTGTCGGGGCCGGAACCGATCAACAGGTTCACGCCCAGCACGATGCCTTTGAGTTGCAGAGCGATATAGGGCAGCACGCCGACCAGGCAGATCAGCGCCACCACCACCGCCAACGATTGGGATTTGCCGTAGCGTGCGGCGATAAAGTCGGCAATGGAGGTGATGTTTTCCTGTTTGCTGATCAGAATCATCTTCTGCAACACCCAAGGTGCCAGCACCAGCAGCAGGACAGGTCCCAGGTAGATTGGTAAAAACGCCCACAGTTGTTCGGCGGCCTGGCCTACGGCGCCGAAGAAGGTCCAACTGGTGCAGTAAACGGCCAGCGACAGGCTGTATACCCAGGCACGTATTCGTGGCGGTAGCGGCGCGTGGCGGCGATCACCGTAAAAGGCGATGGCAAACATAATGGCCATATAGGCCAGGGCAACGGCGGCGATCAGCCCGCTGGACAGCGTCATGGTAACTCCGAGCATAAGAACACCCGGGCATTCCGAGCCCGGTGGGACAGTCTCGCATGATGCTGGGGGTTAGTCAGTGTCGACCAAGGTCGTGTGGGATCGAATGTCGCAGCGCGTGTTCAACGCGGTGGCAGGGTTTTCTGACGCAAGATGTAAATGCTCACCAGCACTGCACTGGTCAGCATAAACCCACGTGCCCAAGGCAGCGGCACCAGGTAGCAGGAAAAACCAATGCTCAGCCACATCAGGCCGATGGCGTAGACCTTGCCCTTGAGCGGAATGCCATTGCCGTCCAGATAGTCTTTGATCCACGGCCCCAGGCGCGGGTGTTCCACCAGCCATTGGTAGAAGCGCGGGGAGCTTCGGGCGAAGCAGGCGGCTGCGAGTAGCAGGAAGGGCGTGGTCGGCAATACCGGCAGGAAGATACCGATCACTCCCAGCGCTACGCTCAGCCAGCCGATGGCCAGCAGCACGTAGCGCAGGAGCAGTGAGCGCTTGCCCATGGGCGTCATGGGCAACCGACTCAGTGGTGACGTGGCTTGAGGATCGCCGGTTTTTCGTCAGGCGCATTGCACAGCAGGTACAAGGCGGTGAGGGCTTCCGGGATCTGTACGATCATGTCGTCCATCAGGTTGGCATCGGCGGCGATGTCGGAGAATTCCGGCTGGTCGTCGAACAGGCCCGAACCGACCATGATCGGCAGCAGCATTTCGCTGACTTCTTCCTCGGCAGTTTCGAACCAGGCGGCTTCGCGCAGGAACACACCTTCCATGAAGCCGATGCACCAGCCGCGCAGGTCGGAGTCATCCGGCTCCTCGCCCAGGTCCAGCTCGCACGGCAGCTCGAATTCCTCATCGGAAGCCAGTTGGCGACCAATGTGGGCCTTGAGGGCCAGCAGGGTGGATTCGATTTCTTCGCGTTGGGCGGCGTCGGCGTAGTGCGGTTCTTCGGCGAACAGCGCGTCGATCCATTCACGGTCGGGCACGACGTCGGCGCAGATCGACAGGGCGGTCAGGTAGCCGTGAGCGGCCACGTAGTCCAGCGCCTCGTCATGCAGCTCATCGGCGTCGAGGAAGGCTTGCAGGCGGGTTAGTTGCTCAGCGAAGGACATTGAAGGGCTACCTTGGGAATAAACGATGCGCAATTCTAGGCTTTCTTGAGCGTCCAGGCCAGCTGCAAGGCATATTTGCCGGGTACTGGAGCGGGGTGACTATTCGTCAGTGGCGCCCTTTGCCAGGTAACGCTCGGGTATACTGCCGCGTTTTGTGATGCCCCTGCAGGCCAAGCGCCAATCCGCGAAAACTTCGCTTACGGATTATTTCCCGTGAAGCGGTGTTTTTTCGGCCAGCCTGTACAGAGGGATTTCGGCACCATTTTGGAGTTTTACATGCTCGAACAGGCTCAACGCGTCCTCAAGGACATCTTCGGCTACGACAGTTTTCGTGGCCGCCAGGGTGCGATCATTGAGCGCGTGGCCAGTGGCGGTGATGCCCTGGTCCTGATGCCTACCGGCGGCGGCAAGTCGCTGTGCTTTCAGGTGCCGGCGCTGTTGCGCAATGGCTTGGCCGTGGTGGTGTCGCCGCTGATCGCGTTGATGGACGATCAGGTCGCCACCCTAGAAGAACTCGGTGTCGCCGCCGCCGCCTTGAACTCCACCTTGAGTGCCGAACAGCAGCGCGAGCTGGCTGCGCGCATCAAGCGCGGTGAAGTGAAGATGCTCTACCTGGCGCCAGAACGGCTGGTGCAGCCACGCATGCTGGCCTTCCTGCAAAGTCTGGAAATTGCGCTGTTCGCCATCGACGAAGCCCACTGCGTGTCGCAATGGGGCCACGATTTCCGTCGCGAATACCTGCAACTGGGCCAACTGGCGGAATTGTTCCCCGACGTGCCGCGCATCGCCCTGACCGCCACCGCCGACAAACGCACCCGCGAAGAAATCGTCGAGCGCCTGCATCTGCAGAACGCCGAGCGCTTTCTGTCGAGCTTCGACCGGCCGAATATTTTTTACCGCATCGTGCCCAAGGAACAACCGCGCAAGCAGTTGCTGGCGTTCCTGTCCGAGCGGCGCAGCGACGCAGGCATCGTGTATTGCCTGTCGCGCAAGAAGGTCGATGAAGTGGCCGCGTTTCTCTGCGAGCAAGGCTACCCGGCGCTGCCGTATCACGCGGGGCTGCCCAATGACACGCGCTCTGCCCATCAGAAGCGCTTCCTCAACGAGGAAGGCCTGATCATGGTGGCCACCATCGCGTTCGGCATGGGCATCGACAAATCCAACGTGCGTTTTGTTGCACACATGGACCTGCCAAAGTCCCTTGAGGCCTACTACCAGGAAACCGGTCGCGCCGGCCGTGATGGCCTGCCGGCGGATGCCTGGATGGTCTACGGCCTGCAAGACGTGGTGATGCTCAAGCAGATGTTGCAGAACTCCGAAGGCGACGAGCGCCACAAACGCCTGGAACAACACAAGCTCGATGCCATGCTCTCGCTGTGCGAAGAGACCCGCTGCCGCCGACAGACGCTGCTGGCGTATTTCGACGAGGACATGCCCGAGCCATGCGGGCACTGTGACAATTGCACCGATGGCGTACAGACCTGGGACGCTACCGAGCCGGCGCGCCAGGCGTTGTCGGCCATCTACCGTACCGGCCAGCGCTACGGCGTGGGGCATCTGGTGGACGTATTGCTGGGCAAGGACAACGAGAAAGTGCGCAGCTTCGGCCACGAAAAACTCTCGGTGTACGGCGTCGGCAAGGCGCGCGCCGAAGGCGAATGGCGTTCGTTGTTCCGGCAGATGGTCGCGCGCAACCTGGTGGACATCGACATCGAAGGCTACGGCGGCTTGCGCCTGAACGACAGTTGCCGGCCATTGCTCAAGGGCGAGGTGAGCCTGGAGCTGCGCCGCGACCTTAAGCCGCAAACCACCGCAAAAAGCAGCAGCACCAGCCCGGCCAGCCAATTGGTGCGTGGCGAAGAACGCGAACAGTGGGAAGCCTTGCGCACCCTGCGGCGCAAACTGGCGCAGGAACACAGCGTGCCGCCTTACGTCATCTTTCCCGACTCCACGTTGCTGGAGATGTTGCGCGAGCAACCGACCAGCATGGCCGAGATGGCCAAGGTCAGCGGCGTGGGTGCGCGCAAGCTGGAACGCTACGGCCAGGCCTTCCTCGAGGTGCTCGGCGGCCAGGCCGAGGCGCCCAAGGAAGTCGCCGACATCCGCCATGAACTGATCAGCCTGGCACGTGCCGGCATGACCCCGATCCAGATCGCCGGCCAGCTGCAATGCTCGGAAAAAAACGTCTACACCTTGCTGGCTGAATCCATCGGCAAGCAACAGTTGTCGTTGGAGCAGGCCCTTGATTTACCGGAAGATTTGCTCGGTGAAATCCAGGATGCCTTCCTCGACGGAGAAGGCGAATTGCCACCTGTCACGGAGATCGCACCGCTGTTTACCGGGCGTGTTCCTGAGGGGGTTTTGTATTGCGTACGTGCCGCTTTGCAGTCTGAATTCGAAATTTAATGTGCCAATTACGACAATGTAACGAATCAGTACATAGCACCACTTGCCTCCTGGCATGGCTCATGCTTAGCTGACTAATAATTAGCCACATTCTATTTTCAGTCTAAATCATGAGTTTTTTATGCCGTTAACCGAACAACACCGCTTTGGCATGCAGTTGGCGCAAATGTCCCGAGGCTGGCGCGCCGAACTCGACCGCCGTTTGGCGGGGCTGGGCTTGTCCCAGGCGCGTTGGCTGGTGCTGTTGCACCTGGCCCGTTTTGTAGATGCGCCCACCCAGCGTGAACTGGCGCAAAGCGTCGGCGTAGAAGGTCCGACCCTGGCGCGCCTGCTCGACAGCCTTGAAGGCCAGGGCCTGGTGCAGCGCCAGGCGGTGCTGGAGGATCGTCGCGCCAAACGCATTCTGTTGTGCGACACCGCCCGTCCGTTGATTGATCAGATCGAAACCATCGCCACGGCCTTGCGCCATGAGTTGTTCGTGGGCGTGGATGAAGAAGATTTGCGCGTGTGCATGCGCGTGCATGGGCACATTCTGGCGAACCTGGAAAAGTCCTGAGGTGTGGCGAGGGAGCTTGCTCCCGCTGGGCTGCGTAGCAGCCCCAAAGCCATCAACCTCGTTGCACCTGAATGATCGCATTCACCGCATTGGGGGCGCTTCGCACCCCAGCGGGAGCAAGCTCCCTCGCCACAGTAGCCTGGCATCCAGCTAGAACGTCTGCCCCAGGTTCAGGTACACCGCCTGCTGCTTGTCATCATTGAACCCATAGCTGAAATTCAGCGGCCCTAACGGCGTATCAAAACCGAGGAAAATACTCGCGGCATTGATGTACCCGCTGTCAAACTGGTTATCGTTGTTCCACGCCCGGCCGCGTTCCACCGATGCGCCGAGGTACAGCGGGAAATCCAGCGGCAGGTATGAGCGCGGCGTCAGGCGGCGGTAGTACACAGCACGCATCAGGGCGATGTTCTGCCCCGAGATTGAGTCTTCGCGAAAGCCTGATAATTGCCGCGCACCGCCGAGCAGAAAGCTGGAAACCACCACGTCGGATTTATCCAGCGTGCGCCCATAACGACCGCCGAGTATCAAGGTGTCCGGGCCGTGGCTCATGGCCTTGTCCAGCTTGAACTCCCACTGTCGGTAGCGCTGGTCCGAACCCAGGCCGGGCTCGAACTCTCGGAAGGCCAGGCCGATGTCTTCGCCGGTATGGGGGAAGTACACGTTATCCAGCGAATCGAACGAGTACTTGAGCTCATAGAAACCCTCATTGAAGCTCACACTCGGCAAGTCGCGCTCGCCAACACGCACATCTGCCTTGCCCCAGGCTTCACCGACGCCGAAGCGGATCTCGCCGCTATTGCCAATCTGGCGCCCCACGTTCAAACCAAAACCGTAGCGCTCCAGGCGATATTCGGCGATAGGGTCGCTGTCCAGCACCAGGTCGACGTTCTGCGCCTGGGCACTGATATAAGGCGCGACGAAATAGCGCGAGCCCACATCCAGTGGCTGGTAGAACTCGCTGTACAGCTCTTGGCGATCACCAATCTGCACGCGCGTCAGCCATTCGGCGCCAAGGCGGTTGATGCCGTTCATGCGGTAACTGGCGCCGAGGTTGTAAGCGCTGGCGCCGCGCATGTCATCCGACAGGTTCAGGCCCAGGCGCAAATAGTCGGTGCCGCTGCGTTTGCCGCGCGCGCTGATGACCAGGGTATTGTCCTGGCCCTTTTTCACCACGCGGTATTGCACCTGCTCGAAGTAATCCAGGCCGTACAACGTGCCCATGTCGGTTTGCAGGCGGCCCAGGTTCAGCGGCTCGCCCAGGGTTTGGCGGATGTAGTAGCGAATTACGTCGTCACTGACTTTCGAGTCGTTCTCCACCTTGATGGCGGTGATCACCGGCGTGCGTTCGCCCGGGGTGCGGGCCTCAACCAATTGCGGGTCGATCGGTTCGGCGGGGCGCAAATGCGCCAGGCGCACGTCGAGGGCGCGGGTGGCGCGGTAGCCGGCGTCGATCATGTCCTTGGCGCGGCCGAAGTCCGTCACGCCGTAGGCGGCCAGCGGTGGCTGGATCAGCACATCCTTGGGATGCAGGGCCTTGAGTTGTTCTTCTGAGTTGCGCCGGGTCATCAGGGTGATGGACTGGTTGAGCACGTCCACGACCGTCGCCAGTTGCTTGCGTGAGCGCAGCGGCGTGCCGATGTCCACGACGATAGCGATGTCGACGCCCATTTCGCGCGCCACATCCAGTGGGATGTTGTCGGTCATGCCGCCGTCCACCAACAGCCGTCCGTCCAGTTCCACCGGAGCGAACACTGCCGGGATCGACATGCTCGCACGGATCACCTGGGGCAAGTGACCCTTGCTGAACACCACTTTTTCGCCGGTGGTGATGTCGGTGGCCACAGCGCGGAACGGGATTGGCAGCTTGTCGAAGTTACGCGTATTGCTGGAGTGGGCGAACATGCTTTCCAGCAGCAGCGCCAGGTTCTGGCCCTGGATCACGCCGAGCGGCAGGCCAAGGCTGCCGTCATCGCGAAAGCTGAGTTTTTGTTTGACGAGGAAATCGCGGTCATCCTGTTTGCGCCGAAACGGCACATCTTCGCGCGGCGGGGCGTCGGACAATGCCTGCTGCCAGTCGATATTGAGCGCGAGCTTTTCCAGTTCATCGATCTTGTAGCCCGAGGCGTACAGGCCGCCAATCACCGCGCCCATGCTGGTGCCGGCGATAGCATCGATATGGATACCTTGCTCCTCCAGGGCCTTGAGCACGCCAATATGCGCAAGGCCACGGGCGGCACCGCCGGACAGCACCAGGCCGATTTTGGGGCGTGGGCTTTCGACGGCATCGGCGATCAGGGGAAGCAGGCACAGAAACAGGCAGGACAACAGGCGGCGCATCATGAATCTCGAGGCTGGGCGATAAAGGCCGGTATTATAGTCACTCGATCGTCCGTGCCCGATATGTCAGGAACTTCTCTAAGGATGGTCTGAAGTAGCCATGTATTTCCCCGGCATACCACCTAGCGCAACTTTTAAACTCGCCAAATGATCAAAAAACAATCAATTCGACGAGTATTTCTTACGTTTTCGCCACCCGGACCCCACTC